>JAPOZO010000026.1 GCA_026706025.1 Candidatus Poribacteria bacterium | reverse complement strand
AAATGACACTGCATGACATTATTCAAGTGTATACTTAATTATAGGATACACCATAAGTGCTTCCGTCTCTAAAATTAATTTGAAAAAAATATTGAATTTGTGATAGAATAAGCTTGCTCTTAACAAACAGCTGACCAGAATCTTAAACTCGACCTATAGAGATGAAAATGACTCAAGACAATCTGAGCTTCGGCGATTCGACTGCACACGCAACCGTTGAATGGTTTTTGGACCAATTGACTGGCTCAGACAGCATCTTTACGGAAAATTTCGACAATTTCTGTAAAGCTCTCAACGCTGTCCGTTTCATTGACTGCTTGCGTGAGCAGATTAATAAAGATAAATACCTTTTCACACTTATTGAAGGTATAGCGGGGAAACTTGATGAAGGGGACAAATTTCAAAAGTATCCCAATCTTTCTGTGCTGCTGCTTAGTATCGCACAAAAATCTTTACTAAACCTCTCCGGGGTCGTGAAGCAAAGAAAACTTTACAATATTGGGGAAAAATTATACGATCACTTTAAGAATAATCCTAATTCCCCTCCTGATGCTTGTGATGTTGCTCTTAAAGCAGGATTTCAATTGTCAAAGTTCCAAAACAATTTAGACTGGAAGCGTGAATTTGCAGCATTCAAGGAGCAGCACTACGAGAGGTTGACCTATCTCCGAAGACAATACTTTTCTACTGATAATCCTACTACGTTTTCTCATCGTGTTGTGGAGCGTTATAAGTTGATCTATGGAACTTCAGGTTCTGAGAATTCCGATTCGGAGTTTATCAAACTCGTTCAGGAATTTGAAGAGCTTGATCCCGAATCCAGTTTTCTTCATCCATTGTGTTTGCAACTTCCTATTCTTGCTCGAAGCACGAAATCGATAAGTTTTGCTGATGATTTTGCTAAAAACTTGCGAGATGGTGAATCGGATAAAGAATTTTCTGAAAGTTTGGCGCAAAAATTCCGGATCCTCCAATGGAATATTTTGGTCCGGGACCTCGTTGAAGAAGATAGATCGGGTACTTCACTCTTTTATCCAATTACAGAAAAACCCAACATTCAGGGAGTGCCGAGTAGAGAAGAATTTCTAATTAAATTCTTTGAAAAGACAAGATTAGTTGAGTATCACTTTAGTCCAGCAGAAGGGGAAATTCCGACGGAACAACGTGCTGATGTTCCGTCAATAGAACTACCCATTCTTAAGACGGCAATGGGAGAGTGCTACGCATCATTTCAGGCTCTACTGCCTAAGGTGCGTGACTTTCATCCTCTTGTTCATAAAGACCTCGTCGATTCTTTTGCCAAGATGCGAAAAGAGGGTAATACTTCAAACGCTGTACTCATTGAAGATGGCGAGCTTTCATTCTTTTCCATGCTTTGGCTCCTCCGTTACGCCGCATCGGAAGTCGGACAACTAACAGTTCTGGAGTCAAATCCAGACACGACATTAACGACCAGTTTTCGCCCGAGGCGTGATAAATCTCGTGATGATTGGTGGACTACACAAGATATGTGTGCGTTTGTTGAAGAGTGTGGGTTTATAATCCGGCTATCTAATAAAGAATGTATACTTACTTGTCGTTGGAGATCACTTATTACGTGGTTGAGGCGATTAAATCGTGAGCTAAATAAGTCTGAGGACGTACAGCTTCCGATAGTGAAAAACCTGGACTACAGCGAGGCCGAGAAACTTTTCACAAAGAATCTGTCGGAGTTTCTTACATCGCCGGCTCTGAAGAACACCCTTGACAAAGTAGATGTGTTTTCACATGTTCCTATGATATGTAAAGACTTCGTTGAGAAAGAATTTGGACCCTTGATGAAATCGTTGGGTTCTCTCTTGGATGTGGAATCTGCTGGTTTGGATGATACGATTCTGTTTCGCTGTTGTCGGGCAGGCTTTATTCCTCTCGAACACCTGTTTCGGGCATACTGGCCCTGTGAATTTCACCTTTTGATTCAAGCACTGAATTGGGAAGAATCAAAAAATTCGGATCTCGCTCCAATTTCTCTGGGTTTCGCAACTATTGCTGGAAGGGTAGAAACAGACCAGAATTCAAAGGGAGATTTAGAGAATTTACAAAAGGGAACGACTGATTTTGATCATTGGCTGGTGCCGTATAGAACGCTATTTTCTGCCTTGAGTGCTAATCTCACCCTATCCGTTGTGAAAGAGGACAGCGAACAAATTGGCACTCGAGGCCAGCAAAAACATTTTGCTCATCAGACAGCTGGCCTTCTTGATACACTTTGGGTTGACCCCAAACGGAATGGACTTAATTCAGAAAGCCAAGTTGCGTTGTGGTTGGCAAAAACTCAGATAACAGATGTGTGGGGCGGTTTCCCGCTTAATACAGAAACGCACATTGGTATGGATTTTCCAGAGTGGATGGATCTAAGTAAAATAAACGTTATTGATAAGCTTAGTGATCTAGGACTACATGGCGGAGTTATGCGGGCGAGTAAATCCGAAATTGAGGCGTTCCAGGAATTTGCTTGGGATTTAGGAGCGAAGTTGAGAAACGACGAACCAAAGGCAATTGAAAAAACGTTTGATGAAGTGCGAGCGAAACTTTTATTCCCTTACTTATCAGGTAATCCAAGTAATCCAGATATTCCATTGCCGGAATGGGTAACAACAAAAGCTTTTGCCATCTGTTTCTTTCACGGGATGAGACAGGCAGCGTACCACGCCTTGGAAACATGGATTATTTTCAAACAGAAAGGAATACCCCATCTGCGGATTACCTGGGATAATCAGAGTGTGTCAATTTACAATCGAGGAGTAGTAAAGCAAGAACACCGCAACGGAGATATTGTACCGAAGGATCGTTATTTCTTTAATATCTTTATGGAGAGAACAAATGATTACTGTAGTTCAAGAGGTATAGATGAGAAATTTAAAATAGATGGTCCAAAGCCAATTAATACCTCTGATGATGAATGGCGGCTAGTGATTAAAAAGGAGTGAGAACCAGGTGTCTTTTAAGTACAATAAAATCGAAATAGAACTAGAGGATCAAAAAAGATCTTCTCATGTTTGGTCACGAGATTCAGGAGATCTTGTAATTGTTGTTATTGACGACGAATACAATACTGCTAAGCGCCCTTCATCTAGCGTACCTCCTGATGCTAAGGCACTTCCATTACTTCGTGAGATGGCACATAACATATCAGAAACTCGAGCTATCGGTTTTTTCCCACTTGCGCAAGATGAGAAAGGTGCCAATAAGGTATTAGACCATATTCAAAAATGGCTTGAAGATTTAGATTTTGACGAGAGTGTCAAGGTCCGATTCCTGATAGATATAATAGGTCTTGGAGAGACTGAGGTTGCCTCTCCTCACACAGTAGGAAAACTGACAGAATTGTCATATTCACGAGATCAGATTGCCCATTTCACTAGAGCAGGTGGTAACGAAGTGCGGCACACTGTTGAGGATTTCGTAAAGGGCACTGAAGTTCTTGATATGGAATTTCAAAAAAGATTCAGTCCTAAATTTGAGTCTTTTTTGGGCATAGACTACTATCACACAGACAAGAATATTAATGCCGCCATACAATTCTACGCAAAGGCTTGGAAAAGCAGTTGGCAACCAAAAGGTTGGGCTCATGATTATCTTGAGGGGAGAAACAGATACTCCCCACACTTACAGGCACTTGCAGAGTGGCTCGGTGATTCAGTTTCGATTGACGACCTTGTTTCTAACGAAACTGACCAGACAGAATCAGCCAAGAGTCTAATGATATGGCACGAGGCAAATCTTTGGGAAATGGAAAATCCTCCATGGAAGGCAAGAGATCGCCGTCGGATAAAGGGAAAAGTGTTAAACGCTGTCCTGAGAAAATTAGGAATCCCATTAAGCGACACTAATCCAATTCCAGACGAAGGACTTATCACTATGCCTTGTGTGCCCTGTTTCCCACTTTTCGTAAGTCTGCGAGGTTTCCTGTGGCGTTGTGAAGAAGAAGAAGAGGAAATTTCGGTCAGTGAACTATGCTTTTTCCAGTCGGGGGAAACGCCACAGGTAAACGTCTTTCGTCTTGTGTTGCCGCTTAGAGATCCCCTTATGCTTGCAAAAAAGTTTTTTGGTATAGAAGAAGAAAGAGCAGGTGCTTTCACCAATTCGTTGAGGGACTTGACTTATTGCAGAACAGATGGATTGGAGGGCCATGGAGACTATATGCCTTTATTTACAAACGGAACTGAATCTCCGGTTGTTGCAGTAGAAATCGCTCCAAAACAAATCAATCTCATCTGGAGTGTTAGGTGAGGTAAAACAGATGGTTGGTATTTACGATAAAGGATTAACCGACAGCACTTTCATACAGGATGTTAGTGAATGCTTGGAACAGCAGACAACAGTTTGCACAGAGCTGAATGAACTCCGGAATTGTGAAATTGCTATTGTCCATGTTACAGGTGAACATTGGAATACGTTAATTAACGATTATTCGTGTCCGAACAGTGTGCGCGTTCGAGTGTCTACTGCAGGTTTTCTGGATCTGTCAAAGCCAGCGAAGAATGATAATGGTGTATACATACTTTACTTAAGACATCCTATTGGAGACTTGACAGTAGCAGAATGGAAAAGAAAACTTTCTGGTCTTTCTAACTCATATATCGTGAAAGCTCTGGTTCGCGGTGAAAATCCAAACGGACTAAAGCGTTTCTTTGTACATGAGGTGCAAGGGCAGCTTTCTGCTCTTACCATTCTCTGCGAAGGTTACCTTGCTGTTCATGCTGAGACTGAGGATAATGACATAAATTCTGCTTTGGAGTTAATGAAATGGACTGAATTTCGGGAATCAGAAAGAGGTCAAAAGGTAATTCAATCGGATTTGAATAAAAAGATGAATGCTGTTCAACAGCCGGAATGGTGGTTAAATGTGTTTGAACAGGAATCATTCCGTGAGGATGTTAAGAAAGAATGGAAAGACACCACAAGCAAAGAAGAAATACCGCCAGCACTAAACGATTTGCTGAAAGCGATTTGCAGCGGTGAATCGGTTGTCCCTCCGACAATTGTTGCAGATGCGTATTGTGTTCTTCAAAACAGAAAATTTTCCGCATCTGAGTGGCAAATCCGACGCAGAAAGTTCAATCATGATTGGCTAAAAAATATATTCCTCAATGATTTTGATGCCTTTATTGTACAGCTTAGTAAGTCTGTCCCGGACCTCGGTCGTGTGTCGGAATTCTTGGAGGAAGATTTTCCTGCATGGAAGTCGCAACGACAGGAGGGCCAATGGCTTGTCCAATCCTTTGAAAGTAGTATGTCGCCTCTACAACTATTTAATTCATCCCTCTTAAATCGTTGTAATGATGAGACACGGGAATGGCTTGGGTATTTGTTGCATGGATTGTGGCTTTCCCGTTATGATGTGAGGGAAAAGGCAAAAGAAAGCCAGGATGCCCTGATGGAGGTAAACGAGACGTACGAAATATTGGCATCCGAATTGGAACAATCTATGCCAATTGGATTAACAAAACTCATCTCCTTACGTCCACAGTTTTGCGAATTGAAAGTAAAGTATAAAGTTCTTTTCAAAACTCTGAGCAATCTTCCGAGGTATACGTAGCATGGATAAACCGAGAATTCTCTGGATTGATGACGTTTATGGAAAAGCGCGAAATGGTCGCAACAGACACCGCGATACACTTTGTTCCCGTTTAGGATTACAGGACGTTACCGGCGATTGCCTTCCCCGGAATGAACAAGAACCGAAACCGCTCCTCGTAATTGACGATCGCGAAATAGACGATATAGATCCCACAGAAAATGATAAAGATGAAGGTGTTGCGGACGTTACCTTTTGTCGGGGTCAAGTTGAGATGTCTGGTGAAGTCAGAAATGATCTTGACGGCACCTTGGAAATGGTGAGGAACGGTTGGGAACACCCCCCACGTTGGAGTCTATTGTTATTGGATATGCACTTTGCAACAGGTGCCATTGGAGCAGATGGAGAACCGATCGGAAAAGACGAAGACTGGGAGCCAGAAAGATACTTTGGTCTCACTATACTCGACAGTCTTTGTCGGGATTCCGAGCTGCGGGATATTCCAGTCGTCATCACGTCCGCCATGGAGCGGGATGTGATTGAACGCCGTTTTACGACGCAAGGGGTTTGGGCTTTTGTGGATAAAATCGATCTCGACAAAACCAAATTGGAGGAATTGTTAGACGATTACGGACTTCTATCAGATGACAAAATTATCGGACACTCGCTGCCGTTGCTACAATGTCTTCGTGAGGCACGCCGAAGGGCGCGCATTCCCAGTGATAATATACTTATCCTCGGTGAAAGCGGCACTGAAAAGAAACTACTGGCAGAATACATCCATCAAAAATCAGGTGGAAAAGGTGATTACTGTTCTTTCTCCGAGTCCCTAAAAGGGACCTTAGAGGATGAACTGTTCGATGCTGCAGTGTTAGCGGATGAAGGGACACTCTTTATAGACAAATTCGGTGATATTATAGCCACTGCCCAGCCAAAACTTCTTCAGCTTCTTAAGAACATTCATAATCGGAATCTTCGGGTTATTACGGCAATAGAACGTAAAGAAATACTGTATGAAGACAACTTTCGCAAAGCATTTCCTGACGGGGCACTAATTCATAATTTTATTCGGATCCCAACACTCAGTCAGAGATCGGAAGATATTCCGCAGCTGGTTAAATATTTCGTCAAAAAGTATGAAGAGGAATTCAAGGCTGAAACCCATCAGGTGTCGGAGGAAGCACTTGAAGCGTTAAAAGCGTATCCATGGCCCGACAATGTCAGTGAACTTGAAAACGTAATTAAAGATGCCGTTGAAACCTATAAAGAACTAAGATGGCTTGAAAAGGATCATCTCCAATCATTATCTCGCGGAACACATAGCCCTCCAATTCCCTCAAATCAACCCAATAGTTACGATCTGTTTAAGATTATTGTGAAGGATGACTTGTGGGAGCAGTCTAGGAAAGCCATTGGTGAAATGGCTATTTGGTTACAGGATATGGCTATTTGGGTACTGACTGAGAAGGCACTCCGAGGGGCAATCGCAACTATCCTGTCTGGCCAGTTTGACTCTGACTGGATTAACCATGTGAGTCAAAAGCGTCCAGATATTTTTAAGAAATGGCAGAACAGACAAAAGGATTACTCGAAAATGGATTTTCCCGGAGAAAAGAGTGACTTACCTGATTTGATTAATTTTTCTTCCCCCTCGGATCTGTTTAAGATTATTTTGCATGATACCTTGTGGAACCACTTTAGAACATTCTTTGGAACTGATGCTATGTTCGATAATCGTTGGTTTGAGTATTGGAGAGTACGGGAACGCTTAATAGTGCATAGAGTTAGACATCTAATGAATCATAGTAATCCGGATCTCATCCCCTCACATGATCGGGACACTTTTAAAGGATACTGTGGTGAAATTCTTGAGATATGTCAGAAAATTGAAACTGTATCATCGGAGCGAGGTCAACAGTTAGAAAATGAACTCCACCTTCCCAATGCTATGGATCAAGAAGGGACAGAACAAGAGGCAGGTGAACAAGAGGAACTGTACGAGGGGACAGTCTGGGCAATTATGCCAAATGGTGATGCTGCGAACGTAGAGATTGATGAACATTCAACCTTACAGTTGCCACAGTTTGTAAAGGTGCCGAAAGACAATTTTCAAGACAAAGAAAATGCTTTTAAGGGAAGAAAAAAAGTAAAATTTAAAGTAGACAAAAAGAGGCAGGGTTGTCCGGTCTATGATGTGTTTCTTGTTGAGTGAGGGACAACAGATGATTGGTATTTACAACTGGGGGAGCACAAGAATTAATCACACTTTCATACAAAATGTTATGAAATGTGCAGCACCGAAGCCAGAAGTCTGCAAAGAGTTATCTGGTCTCAAGAAACATAAAATTGCTATTGCCCATGTTTCTTGCGAAGGCTGGAAGCAGCTCATTAAGGAATATTCGTCCTCTGGCAATGTACGGGTTCGAGTGACTACTGATGATGATTTCCGTAATAAACCCCCGCCAAAAACCAACAAAGATGATGTGTACGTGTTTAACCTAGTGCTGCCTACTGGCAACGTGAGTGCAGCAGATTGGAAAGAGATACTTTGCGGTCTTTCTGGTGAAGCAACCATAGAAGCTCTGGTTCGCGGTGAAAACCTAAATGGACTAAGGCGATTCTTTGTGCATGAGGTACAGGAGCACCTTTCTGCTCTTGCTATCCTTTGTGTAGGGTATCTTGCTGTTCATGCTGAGGATGAGACTGACCAGACGGATATTAGCCCCACCTTGGCGTTAATGAAATGGACCAAATTTCGGAACTCAGACAGATATACAAAATTGATTCGCTTGAATTTGGGTGAGAAGAAAGACGATGTGCGTCAACCAGAGTGGTGGTTAGACGTGTTTGAACAGAAATCGTTCTACGAAGATGTTAAGAAAGAATGGAAAAACACCACAGGAGTAGAAGAAATACCAACGGAGTTAAACAATTTGTTGGCAGCGATTCACAGCGGTGAATCGGTTGTCCCTCCGACCATTGTCGCAGATGCGTATGGTGTTCTTCAAAAAAGAAAATTGATAACTTCCGAATCTGAGTGGCAAATCCGACGCAACAAGTTCAATCATGATTGGTTGAAAAATAAATTCCTCAACAGTTTCAATGACTTTGTTGAACAACTTCAGAAACCTAATCCAAACATCGTTCGTGTATCGGAATTCTTGGTGGAGGATTTTCACGCATGGAAATCGCGCCGGCAGGATGCCCAATGGATTGTCCAATCCTTTGAAGATAGTATGTCACCACGGCAGCTCTTAGACTGCTCACCGCTAAACCGTTGTGATGATGACACACGAGAATGGCTTGGGAGACTGGTGCACGGGTTGTGGCTATCCCGCTATCCAGTGAAAAAGAAGTCACAAGAGAGTCAAAATGCCTTGGTGACCGTGAATAAGTTCTACGAAAAAATTATGGACGAATTGAGACAGTCCAAACCGATAAAGTTAACCACCCTCATCTCCCTACGCCCTCAGTTTTGTGAATTGAAACAGACTTATGAAGCCCTTTCAAAAACCCTGAGCAATCTTCCCCAGGAGGGATGAGTCATAATGGCAGATAAACCGAGAATTCTCTGGATTGATGACGTTTATGGAAAAGCGCGAAATGGTCGCAACAAACACCGCGATACACTTTGTTCCCGTTTAGGATTACAGGACATTACCGGCGATTGCCTTCCCCGGAATGAACAAGAACCGAAACCGCTCCTCGTAGTTGACGATCGCGAAATAGACGATATAGATCCCACAGAAAATAATAAAGATGAAGTCGTTGCGGACGTTACCTTTTGTCGGGGTCAAGTGGAGATGTCTGGTGAAGTCAGAAATGATCTTGATGGCACCTTGGAAATGGCGAGGAACGGTTGGGAACACCCCCCACATTGGAGTCTATTGTTATTGGATATGCACTTTGCAACAGGTGCCATTGGAGTAGATGGAGAGCCGGTGGGAACAGACGAAGACTGGGAGCCAGAAAGATACTTTGGCCTCACAATACTCGACAGTCTTTGTCGGGACTCCGAGCTGCGGGATATCCCGGTCGTCATCACGTCCGCCATGGAGCGGGATGTCATTGAACGCCGTTTTACGACGCAAGGGGTCTGGGCTTTTGTGGATAAAACAGATCTCAACAAAGCCAAGTTGAAGGAATTGTTAGACGATTACGGACTTCTATCAGATGACAAAATTATCGGACACTCGCTGCCGTTGCTACAATGTCTTCGTGAAGCACGTCGGAGGGGGCGTATTCCTAACGAGAACGTCCTTATCTTGGGGGAAAGTGGCACAGGGAAGGAACTGCTGGCGGAATACATCCATCAACAGGCAGGCAAAGCGGGTAAATATGTTCCTTTCTTTCCCCAGGGTGTACCAGAGACTTTAATCGAGGATCGGCTGTTCGGTCATCAGAAAGGGGCATTCAATGGTGCTACTACTGACCAACCCGGTGCTGCCGAATTAGCGGATGCGGGGACACTCTTTATAGACGAATTCGGTGATATCCCTGCTACTGTTCAGGCAAAACTCCTTCGACTTCTTGACAAAAACATTCGTGAGACGCAACGCCTTGGTGAACAGAAAGCAAAACAACTCAGGAATCTTCAGGTCATTATGGCAACAGAACGCGAGGAAATACTGCTCGAAGATAACTTCCGTAAAGCACTTCTTGCCAGAGCACAAGTTCATAATTCTATTCGGATCCCTACGCTCAATGAGAGATCAGAAGATATTCCATTGCTGGTTGAATATTTCGTCAAAAAGTATGAACAGGAATTCAGTGCTGAATCACGTAAAGTGTCGGTAGAAGCACTTGAAGTACTAAGAACCTATCCCTGGCCCGGCAATATTAGAGAACTTGAAAATGTGATTGAGAACGCAGTTTTTACCTATAAAGGGCTGAGGTGGCTTGAGGCAGATCACCTCAAATTGCCTTCTCACGAAACGCAGAGACAACCAATTCCGTTAGATCAGTCTTCGTCTCAAATAGATTCCGATAACAATATTCCAGATTCGCAACCGCAAATGACTGAGACAGGCATCCACGAAAACCTAGACGCATTAATCAAATATCTCAATAATTTTAACTTTGATGGCTATCAACACACAGACCTTTCAGGTAAACTACCACAAGTTGAAAGTGCGTATGCCCGGTTTATCGCTTGCTACCTGAAAGCTGCACTAAATCTGAGGGGTGAAATTCAATATCAGGCGGCGATGCGATGCATAACAGGGGATAGCGACCTGTCTGGGGCGAAAGCGAAGCGTCAGATTGAGAAAATACTCTGGCTCTCCAAGACCCCGTATTTGATCTCAAACGACCCTGAGATAATTGAGCACCTGCGGAAGTTCGTGGAGTCAGATCCTGTTCTGAAGAAAGCATGTGATAGAATTCTTGGTAGAAATCATGAACAACAGGAGCAATAGTCCAACGAACGTAGCAACTTTGCACGTAGGTTCAGTCCTGAAAGACACAGATGAAACAGTCTATTGTCCATTAAGTGTGAAATAGCAAAAAATAGATTATCTAAACAGGAGTGCTCGATTTGGTACAGTTGATGAATCTGTCGGAGTAATAGAATCACATGAAACCCGTATTCGTTATCCTCAGATTGTTTTTTCTCTAAGTTCCTATCCAGAATCGGTCAACAATAAAGGAGATTTATATGATCAAGAATCTAACCTACCAAAAACAGGCTTTCGACATATTTCGTTTACCTTCTATCTTGCTAATTGTGTATATGGTATTTATTGGCACCTTCTCTACCGTCTACGCTGATGCCCACGAGGCTGAGGAGGCAATGGAAGAAAAACCGATGGAAGAAAAACCAAAGATTACGGGATGGTTCCAAATTGATGTTGATAGCCTCGGCACCTATTTTTTAGTGGGTGCGAGCCATCCGCTCAGCGGTGGCATTTCATTCGATTCTAATATCTATGTTAATGATCATTTGGGCGAGTTTGATATGGGCGTTTCATTCCCTGTTATCGCCAATGACAGCATGGCACTGCTGCTAACACCGATGCTCGGCGTTGGGTTCGAGTATACCAGTCCAGACGGACCCTATGCCTTATACCCGCAAATCTTTGCTATCCTGCCCGCCGGTAAAATCTTCGGTTTCCACTGGACAATCGGAACAGTCAAGACCCTATTTGATGACCAAAGCCTCAATGAACTCTACAACCGTACTTACCTTACTTATGCCTTAAACGACACCGTCGCAGTCGGTCCGCAGTTTGAAACAGTGCTGGGGCTTGGCGATGGCGGCGGACTGTGGGCTCTGAATTTCGGTGGACGTTTGAACATCGGTTATGGTGAGAACAACACCCTCGGCTTATATGTCGGGTATGAGACGAAAAAAGAGGAAGATGAAACCGGACTTACCGGTAGAATGAATTTTACGCGTAGATGGTAGGCATATTTTCCTATCAATCCGTAGGCGCGCTTCAAACAAATGAGAGGCGCGCCTACATCTTTTATTTCTTATAACGCATTGAATGAAGAAATGATAGATTTATCAAAGTCTGTTGTGGTGTACGTAATCCTAATCCTTGCTTTCTCTGTGAATGCCACCGATGCTCAAGAATCGCTACCATTAACCTACTTGACAGAGGCTATCCAAATTGATGGATTGAGCGATGAACCCGGATGGCAGCGGATTCAACCCCTCCCTATGATCATGTACAAACCCACCTACAAGGGTGAACCCACCGAGAGCACTGAGATCAGAATCGCTTATGATGAGAATTATCTTTATTGTTCAGCGCGATGTTATGATACTGACCCTTCCGGGATTCGTGTGAACTCGCTCTATCGGGATAGATCGAGCAAGGATGATAAATTTGGAATCATTCTTGATACCTTCAATGATAAAAAAACTGCCCTGTCATTTTGGACAACACCAGCAGGTGTTCGCGGTGATGAAGCCGTCTTTAATGATGGCAAGTCTGATAACAAAAACTGGGATACCTATTGGGATGTCGCCACGGTTCAGAATGAAAAGGGTTGGTTCGTTGAAATGCGTATCCCGTTTTCCAGTCTGAGTTTTCAGGATAAAGCAGGTAGCGTGACCATGGGATTAATCGCTTATCGAAATATTGCCCGAAAAAACGAGCGCGTTGTCTTCCCGGATCTGTCTCCGGAGCGCGGGATTGATACCCCCTCGCGAGCGCATCCTATCGTTTTAAACCAGGTTTACAGCCAAAAACCCGTTTACTTCACACCTTACGCCATCGGCGGACTCGAACAAACACCCACGTTAAACGATGCCAAGACCGCCTATCATCTCAAAAATGAGTTAGCGAGAAATGTTGGGCTTGATATTAAATATAATATCACTAGCAACCTCACCTTGGATACCACCCTAAATCCTGACTTTGCCCAAGCAGAAGCTGATGATCAGCAGGTTAATTTAAGCCGATTTTCGCTATTCTTCCCGGAGAAACGGCAATTTTTTCAAGAACGTTCCGGGATTTTTTCCTTCAATTTCATTGATCGTGCTCGACTTTTTCATAGCCGTCGGATCGGCATTCAGGACGATGAACAAATCCCTATCATTGGTGGCGCGAGACTCGTTGGGCGTATTGGCGATTGGGACCTCGGTTTCCTTGACATGCAAACCGCACGTAAGGAAGACATCCCCAGCGAAAACTTCGGGGTACTACGGCTGCGTCGGCAAGTTCTGAATCCATATTCCTATGCTGGTGTCATGCTAACAAACCGTATTGACGAGGAAGGCAATTATAATTTCGCGTACGGACTTGACGGTATTTTTCGGGTTTTTGAAAAAGAATATTTGACACTTAAGTGGGGACAAACTTTTGAGGATCAAACTGCTCAAAAGCAGACATCCAATTTTTTAGATACAGCGATGTTTCTCGCAGAACTCACCCGGCGCACCGATGTTGGATTCGATTATGAACTCGTCGTAGCGCGGAGAGGCAAAGACTTTTCGCCCGGACTTGGGTATACAAAACGAAAGGATTTCACGCAACTGCAGTGGGGTGCTCGTTATGATTGGCTCATGAAAAAAGGCACCCCAATTAGACAGGTGAGTCCGTTACAATTTAAAGGGTTCGTTGTGCTCCGTAATGAAGATAGTTCTGTGGAATCCGCGCAACTTGACTATGATATCGATCTTGAGTGGAAGTCTGGCGCAGCAGCGACACTGGACTTTCAAATGGATTATGAGGATCTCACCGAAGATGAGGATTTTCCGAAAGACACAATGGTTCCAGCAGGCAATTACACCACTTTTGAGGTCAAGGGCGGATTTGATATGCCCAATAGAAGATTGTTCCGTACGGATTTCGATTGGGCTTTCGGCGGTTTCTATGATGGATGGCGACTGGAATCGGGTGTTAAACCAACTTGGAATGTCTCCCGACATTTAGAAGTAATCAGTGAGTATGAAGTCAATGTTATCCGTTTTCCCGAACGCAATCAGGGATTTTATGCACATGTCGTTCGCCTGCGAACCCGTGCAGCTCTGGATACACACATCTCTCTGAATGCATTTGTGCAATACAATAGTGCTAATGATCGGTTCTCAACAAATATTCGGTTTCGATATAATTTCCGTGAGGGGAATGATCTATGGTTGGTCTACAATGAAAACCTCAACACGGACAGAGAAGATAAAGTCCCAAGAAAATTGGTGACGAGGGGACGCACAGTGTTACTAAAGTATACCAATACCTTTGGCATATAATGTGAGTTCCAGAGTCGAGGCATTTATCGGAGAAATATATCTATCTGTATCGCAGCAAATAGGAATCTGATTTCAGAGACACTTCGCGAGCAGCAAGCCGACATTCTCTTTAACGTGCCGTTTAGAAGTCAAGACGCAAGTGAGACGTTGCTCATCTATATCCTCATAGAACATCAATCCACGGTGGATGAGATGATGGGGTTTCGCGTCCTGTTCTATATGATGTTGATCCTGCATCGTCGCCCTGCTGGAGAACATGATGAGTTGATAAGTTTAGTAGAGCGACATACATCCGATAAGGAGGTATCTACAATGGCACAAACGATGGCAAAAGTCTTGTTAGAACGCGGTGCGCGTGAAACAACTATGGAAAATATAGTCGCAGTCCTCACGGCTCGTTTCCTGCAGGCGGATATCAACGCCCTAAAACCTACGCTTGAAGCGATTGCGGACCTCAACCGCCTGAAGCACTTGAATCTAAATGCTTCGTTAGCACCCAGCTTTCAGGCATTCCAAAGCGAATTAGAGGCGTAGAGCACAACCAAAAGGAAACTTTCACATGTCATTCAGATGTTTAGGTCCTACTTTCAAGAAACCGGCAAGAGCAACACATCCGTGAGTTTCGCTTTTGGAGGAAACCCATCCAAGCCACCAGCCGTTTGGGTAGGACCTATCAAAATGTTCTACTCCAACAGATAAACATGAATTGTCCTGTCTTTTGCGCGCGAGAAGGCAGGGAACGTTTTTACGAGATGTCCGCGTTGGCGAATCCAACTGCGGACATTTTCATTTCCATCAAAAACATTAAAACTCGCCACGTCCACAACGAACCATAACCGATCTCTCCCTGAATTTTCCCACTGTCTCTCAAAACCTTTCTTGTCGTCTAACAATTCACCGATGTAAATCGGCGATAGTTCTGGTAGATAGTATTTGCCCATCTCAGGTTCAGAAAGTACCACTTTGTCGTTGGGTTGCTTCTCGGTTTGGATGGCTGCAAACGCTTCCCGCCACTTTGGTCTCCCCCCGTTTTCAATCTTAAAATAGAGATAGGTCTGTGAGAGTAATGCTATCACCAAAATACACGGCACAAGTCCCACTCTTTTTTTCTCCGATTGCGGCCCTGTCCCCCTCCAGACCACCCGTTCGCATATAACGCCAGCGAAAATAAAATAGGCAGGTGTTGTCCAGAATAGGTAGTAGCCAGCGACGTTTTGAAACTGTGAAGCTATGAGAAAAAGTACTAACGGGATACCTGCATAACAAAATAGAAAGCGTGTTGACCTATGAGATAATGTCGTAACGAAACCGAAGAAGGCAGCAACGGCTATCGGCACACTCACACCTTCGACGAGCGTTAGCAGAATATAAAGCGGGCTGCGTTGCCATTCATTGCGTCCCCAGCCGGAGAAGATATAGCCGCGGACCTCTGGAAATGCTAAGGCAAATACAGGCATCGCAAACGGAATGAAAAAGATGAGCAAATTGATCCAGCGTTTCCTGTTGGAATTTTCTAATAGACAGATTATTGCATAGGCTCCTAACGCTGGAACGATCACAACAGACAGCGTGTGTGACAGTATTAGACAGAGACAGCAGGCAAGTGCTGCGATTGTCAGAAGTGTCGAATCGCGTTCGAGAGATAGATAGAAAAACCACGCTGTCAAAATTGCAAACAGAAAGGTAAAGACGGGGTAACGCGCATTCTGTGCCCAAAACAGGTGCCAACTTGAGAATGCCACGAATGCGCTACTGAGCAGTCCGACCTGCCAATTGAAGAGTGTTCGTCCTAACCCAAAGACTGCAGGAATTGATGCGATCCCGACAAGGCACGGAATTAAACGGCTTCCCCATTCGCTCTGCCCCGCGAGTACTATTGACAATTTCACAGCGAGGTAAGGGATAGGGTTCGGAATAGACTGCCAATTGTTAAGCGAGAGGCTTTGAGCATCTCTGACTGTAAAGACTTCATCAATCCAGAAGCTCCAGTGTCCTAAATTCCAAAAGCGAAGTGTGATTCCAAATATCGCAACGACACTCAAAAGCGCGATTTGCATCTTTTTTGGGCAATCTTTTGTTGAAAATTTCAGCATTTTTTTTACGAGTTATCGGTTGTCAGTTATCAGTTATCAGTTTTAAAAGTTTGTCTCACGACGAGAGTTATCCGTTATCTATTATCGGTTAAACCCTTGTAATGCTTACATTATTGACAACAGAAAATAAGTGAAGCGGATGGTCTAACGGCTCTCACTGTGAGGTAAACTGTTAATTGGCACGCGTTTTGCTTTAAACGAAAACAGGTGCGAAGTAAGCATTGGTGAAAGTCTGCCGTTTGCAGCCGAAATCACTATATCACAAGTTGATGCCAGCGTCAAGTGACCCTTTCTGAATAAAAACTTCAGAGTGGCATTATTGCACCGTGATTGTCCGTTGCTCAAATTTACATAATCCTGTAGGCGCGTTTTGGACGCACATATTAACAGGGTCTAATCCCTAACCTGATTTTGACAGGGGGCCCCATAGTCAATAACGTATGGGGTCGAAAAAATCGGAGTAAAACTCCAAGAGGTAAAGAATGAAAACGTATACATTTTGGTTAGTTCGTTTGTTAGTAATAGTCTGTATTTTCGCAGTGGGCAGTGTCCCCATGGTCTACGCAGATGCCCACGAAATGGGTGAAGAAATGGCAGAAGAAGAATCATCAGGTGCTTCCGGGTGGTTCCGAACGGATACAGATAGTTTGGGAACGCAGATTTGGGTCGGTGCGAGCCATTCCCCAAGTTTCCTCGGCGGTCTCTCCCTGGATACCGATATTTACGTCGTTGGAACATTCGGTGAATTGGATATAGGTCTTGGTATTCCTGTCGTTGATAGTGATTCACTGTCCCTCAGCTTCCTGCCGATGGTCGGTATTGGGTTTGACTATGCAGCGGCGAACGGTCCCTCTTCCTTGATCGCACCGCAGCTGTTCACCTATCTCACGGCTGGCTCCATCTATTTTGAATCGTGGATCCAAGGGTTCTTCAATTCGCCTTTCGATTACGGCGACGATTCAATCTATACGCGCGACTTTGTCCTTTATTCCGTCAATGATACGCTCGCTATCGGTCCCCAAGTAGAAGTAACGATCGGTTTAGGGGATGAAGGCGGACTCAGCAGTATGGTTGTTGGCGGTCGGGCAAATGTCGGCTACGGTGAAAATAACACACTCGGTGTTTTCGTCGGATTTGAAACCCAAAAGGGGGACGATGAAACAGGTCTTACCGGTAGAATGACTTTCGTCCGCACGTGGTAAAGATGGAAACTATCAGTTGTTAGTTATAAGTTAGTGGTAACAAGAGATGTTTGATGTATTAATCTCTCTTCACTGACGACTCTCACTGCGAGGCAAACTGATAACTGACTGCTGTTCTACAAGGAGATATTTCCAAATGATAAGAAAGGTTATCATAACAGTTTTTGTACTCACCTGCCTCCTGAGCCTGAACGTTTTCGCCTTAAACGGATCTGTTGAGGGTGAGAAGGTTTCGGATGCAAAGTATATGTCAGATACACTGTTGGTACTCGTCGCTGCGTTTCTTGTGTTCTTTATGCAGGCAGGGTTCGCTATGGTGGAATCCGGATTCACACGTGCCAAGAACGCCGTCAACATTCTCATGAAAAACTTGATGGATTTCTCAATGGGGTCAATCGCTTATTGGGCAATCGGCTTTGCCATCATGTTTGGTACCGGTAGCGCATTCATGGGAACAAGCGGATGGTTTGTGCCAGCGGATTCCACAGCGTTTGCTTCATTAGAGTGGAGTTCAGTACCGACACACGCCGCATGGCTTTTCCAGCTCGTATTCGCCGCGACCGCGGCAACGATTGTCTCCGGCGCGATGGCAGAACGGACACAGTTCAAGAGTTATCTGATTTATAGTGTCTTCATCACCGGTATCATCTATCCGATTGTTGGACACTGGATCTGGGGTGGCGGTTGGTTGGCAAATTTCGGTGCAGGGATGCTCGATTTTGCCGGTTCAACAGTCGTCCATTCAACGGGCGGTTGGCTTGCCCTGACGGGTGCCATCGTCTTAGGCCCCCGACTTGGTAAATATGATGCGGACGGGAAACCGAGACCCATTGCCGGGCACAACCTTCCGCTCGCCGCGCTCGGTGTCTTTATCTTGTGGCTCGGTTGGTTCGGGTTTAACCCCGGTAGCCAGATGGGTGCTGATGCAGCTGACATCTCTCTCATCGCCGTAACGACAAATATCGCCGCTGCCGCTGGTGCTATCACTGCTATGATCACGGCATGGATGTTCCTCGGTAAACCCGATGCCGGTATGTCACTCAATGGCGCACTCGCTGGTTTGGTCGCGATTACTGCGGGTTGTGCTTTTGTAAGTCCAGTATCCGCCGCAATAATCGGCGCACTTGGCGGTATCGTAGTTGTCCTTAGTGTTCTATTGTTAGAACGTCTGAAAGTTGACGATCCGGTCGGTGCTATCTCTGTTCACGGGACGTGTGGCGCATTAGGCACAATCCTCCTTGGATTCTTCCATAGCGAGCAGGGAATTTTCTTCGGTGGTTCATTCGGATTCCTCTGGGCACAGATCGTCGGTGTTGTTGCTGTCTTCGTGTGGTGCCTCGTTACTGGCTTTATTCTCTTCTACGGGATCAAAGCAATTACAGGCTTGCGGGTCACAGAAGAAGAAGAACAGGGAGGGCTTGACTACGAAGAACACGGTGCAAGTGCCTATCCTGACTTTAATGTCTCCTCAATACGGTAAACACATCGCTCAGGTAGCCTTCAGGCTACAAACCTAATAGGGGCACCCACAGGAAGTTTCACTTATATCCCTGAGTTTTAACTTCACGCCTTGTGGGTGTTTCCCTTTTTACTGTTTTTGGATTCTGTGGGGCTTACGCAGTTGGTTCATAAGTTCCTGATAAGTGGATTTCGGGCGTTAAAAATCAAAAGAACTCGCGCCGCCTGCTGAATTTGCGTAAGTCCTATTCGATCTACTGTCTGTTTGTGCCAAAATTATCACTTGATACGACTCTAATATTCTGCTAAAATAGCAAATCAACACCTTTTTATTGTAAAGTGGAAAATGTTTAGAGGTATGATGGACGTACCACTTTCACCGGCAGGTTACAAACTTCGTTGGCGAAAGTGTATTCTTAATTGAACCGACAGACAAAGTTGTCTGTCTTAACATAAACAACAAAACAAGCAATATCTGCTTGTAAATACTATGGAGGATTCTGATGCGACAACGATGTGCATCACTGTTAGCTCTTTGCGTGGCAAGTTTTAGTTCGCAAGCTGTGCCAAAAGGGCGATCTGCTTATACACGAATTGGAACGCTAATTGTTATTCTATTACTGTGTGGCGTGCCGGGTTTGGCGATGGCACAAGATGCAACAGCACCTGATTCTGGCGATACCGCTTGGATGCTCACCTCAACTGCGCTTGTGCTCTTTATGACTATCCCTGGACTCGCGCTCTTCTATGGAGGCTTAGTGCGCGTCCAAAATGTACTCTCTGTACTCATGCAATGTTTTGCGTTGACAGGGTTGATTACAATTGTGTGGATAATCTGCGGCTATAGTCTCGCCTTCAACACCGCTGGTATGGAAGCAGGGAAGATTACCCTCAATTCTTTCGTTGGTGGACTTGGCACCATGTTTCTGAAGGGTGTCGGTGTAGACTCACTCTCTGGAACTATCCCCGAAACTGTTTTTGTTACCTTCCAGTTGACATTTGCGATTATTACACCCGCATTGATCGCTGGTGCGTTCGCTGAACGGATGAAATTCTCGGCGATGCTAATTTTCTCTATCCTGTGGTCAATAATTGTGTACGCACCGCTCTGCCACATGGCGTGGTCCGGCGACGGATCGCTATTTGGTGATATTATCGGCGCACTGGATTTCGCAGGTGGAAATGTTGTTCATATTAACGCAGGGATTGCGGCGTTAGTCGCTGCTATCTTGGTCGGGAAGCGGATCGGTTACCAAACAACAGCAATGCCGCCCCATAGTTTAACGCTCACCGTCGTCGGTGCGTCAATGCTTTGGGTAGGTTGGTTCGGTTTCAATGCCGGTAGTGCTGTTGCTGCTGATGGCGCAGCAGGCATGGCGATGCTCGTTACGCAGATCTCAACTGCCACCGCTGCGGTCGCGTGGATGTTCGTTGAGTGGGGAAAACATGGCAAACCGAGTGCTTTGGGTATTGTAACAGGTGCCGTCGCTGGCTTGGTCGCTATTACGCCTGCTTCGGGTTCTGTCGGACCGATTGGCGCGCTCGCTATCGGGCTTGTCTCTGGAGTCGTCTGTTTCTGGGGTGCTACGAGTCTGAAAGCAAAACTCGGTTATGACGATTCTCTGGATGCGTTCGGTGTTCACGGTATTGGTGGGATTGTTGGTGCCTTGTTGACTGGCGTTTTTGTTGCTAAGGGCTTAGGTGGTAACGGATTGGCTGAAGGTATGACAATAGGGACACAGGTCTGGGCACAATTGCTCAGCATTATCATCACCATTGCTTGGAGTGGAATCCTTTCGTTTATCATCCTCAAAATTGTGGATGCCACAGTCGGCTTGCGTGTTGAAGAAGATGACGAACGGATGGGACTTGACCTTTCCCAACACAACGAGCGTGGATACAACCTTTCATAGACAATCTGTTTCGTAATTTTGCGCGGTTACAAATTGCGCATAAATATAAAAATGTAGGGGCGGACGCTGTAGGGTGTCCGCCCTTATATTTTCCCTGATTATGCTGTCGTGACTCGCGCGACGATTTCTGCGTCAGGCAGCCGGTCTTTTTCTATATACAACAGTTCGCTTGCTCCGATATTACCGTAAACCTCAGTAAGCCATGTCGTATCGAATGCACTACCGGTGTTGTGAATAATCAGGGGGCGAGGGGCGACAAGTGTTCCTGCTGTCCGAAAATCTCCGACTTGGCGGATACTCGGTATCGGCAAGGTCTCCCAAAAAGCATCGTCGCTGCTATTATCAAATTCTGCGGCATCTACAACCACATTCTTAACATCCGTAAATCCGGCTGCCAGCAAACTCCATAAACCCGCTTCGCCTATTCCGATCAGGTTCACTTCTGAAACATCACCTCTGTTTGTAAAGCAGCGTAGCGTTGTAACAATGTCTTGCACACGGAGTGCAGCAGCTGTCCGATTGTAGGTGGTGAAATAAGCAGTATCTTCCGGTCTCTCATAATTGCCGTGTTCGCCTTTTCCGAAGACATCAATGAGTAGCACCTTCCGATCCGCGCTGAGCAAGTCCGTAATGAGGGGTAACGGATTCCCTGTCTCTGAATCAATTAACTTCTCTTTGCCCTCTGGATGAACGATAAGCACTATAGGATCGTGTCCGACCTGCGGTTCTGGACTAAATAGGATAGCAGGAATGGCATCACCGATACCTTTTCTGCCGATAACAAGATGTCTGGCGGATAAATTTGTCTGATAGGTTGTTGGGAACGCGCCTTTGGGCTCAACAAGCGTTACATCCGTGATTTTTGGAATCTGTAATCCGAGCGCATATTCCAACCCACTACCTAATTCTCCGTTGAAACTCTGGAGTTCAGCGTCATTTTTCGGCTTTCGTTTCTCGATTGCTTGTTCAGAACGGTTTATCCAAGCCGGTAGGAATCCATCTTGTTTTAACGCGTGTGTAGGCATTTCGCGTTCCGCGAAGACTAGTAAATCATCATCTGGCTCAACTTCAAATGGGATCTCTTTAAACGCGGAAGCGTCTTCTGCGCCCAAAAACCATTTAGCAAACCACGCATATACAGCCTCGCGGCTTTCTTTATTGTAGTTATGCTCTGCGTCTACCTGAACCTGATGCACCTTGTCTTCTGCGTTAAAGTGGGCATAAATGCTTCGGATGGCGGGATACTCAACAGTCGGTGTATTCACTGTCCAGTCGCCTGTCGCAGAAACGAGTAGGAGTGGGCGTGGTGCCATCAATGCTCCAATTTCAAGGTTGCTTGCATCTAAGCGGAGGTTCGGAGCGTTTTCACAGATGCAGCCGCCTTGCATCGTCGCAGAGATCATATTGACGGGTGCCGAGACTTTGATACGTTCGTCCACCGCTGTCAAGATGAAGGTTTGCGTGCCACCCCCCGACGCACCTGTGCAACCGATGCGTTCATCGTCCACGTCCGGTAGACTCTCTAAAAAGTCAATGGAACGGATACTATTCTGGAGTTGAAGTCCCATCGCACTCAGGCCCCAGAGACTTTCGTGTGCTCCGCCGTAGTGGTGCTCAATCTGTTTGCCGCTATCGTTATAACCGAGCATGTCATAGGCAAAGATAACATATCCGTGTTTCGCGAAGTTGATACAGCGCCCCGGAATTGAACCGCGTTCAATATTTTCAAGTCTACCGCGCCCCCAATGTCCATGGGGACTTACAATGCCCGGAAAAGTACCGGGTTTCCCAAGGGGACGATAGAGGTTTCCGGTTGTGAAGAAGCCCGGAAAGGGTTCAAAATAGACCTTTTCCACGCTATAATCTTCCCGCTCAATTTTTCCGAAGATCTCGGCATTTAGCGGAGTCGGTTCATGTGTTGGAACTAAGCCGTTGGCGACGCGAATCTGCTGACGCAGTGCCGCAGCTTTTTCATTCCATTCTGCTTTGGTATAACCGGGAAAGGTATAGGGTGTGTTCAGATCACGGGGAGTGCCGCCGCGTGCGTCGTTAACACCCTGTGAAGCCTCAGTAAAAACGTGAGCGAGTTCATGGTGTTGTTCAGCCATTATTAATTCCTCCGTTAGTAATCTACTGTCAGGGCTCCGTGCTTTGGCGACGGAGTGGGTCAAGTATCTGAAGCAGGTTCCTCATCTACCAATTTCGTCTCTATATTATTGAGACTCTCCGCTATGCTGGCAAGTCCGTTGATCTCTTCTGCTATGAAGTAAGCAACAATTAATAACAATGTCCCAGAGAAAGCAGAGACGAAAAACAAAATTACACCTGAAATCAAGTTAATATCTTCTCCCTGCTTGAGCAGAGAGGTATTGAGAGGTTCTCCTTCACCTAATATCTGAACAGAAATACCTGTCTGTTCCCAGAAATTCGGAATCCCGGATCCGAAAATTGAAGCTACCAACGTTTGAACTCCTGTCCCGATGAGTCCAAGAAAACTTACTTCGCCAAACAGTTGGACCGTGATAACCACAATAAATATTAAAATGAACTGCGGGTCATTATCGAGTGTTTTGATTTTATTGGATCTGTTCCAAAACAGCATGGCGAGGACTGTAGCAAGGATGACGTTGATACAAACTTCCAAGATTGATCCAATGATGACGAGAATCGATGGAATCATTTCCAAGTCTTTGCTCGTACCTATCGTATCAACGCAGACTACAATACCCCACACGCTAATACTGACTAAGACTGCCACCCCAAGAATTTTGAGGAGAATTGCAGCCCAACTCCGAAATTGTCTGCCAGATTCCAATGAATCAATCCATGTAATAATACCTTGCAAATAGCGCATAGGCTGCTTCCTCCTACCACGATCCATTTCACTGTGGCACGGTTGTTTACGTGAGTCGTGAATTAAATCGCGTCCAGTATAGCAGGTTGCGTGTGCTTTGTCAAATTAAAGTCGTCGCAGGTGGGTGTGTAAAATTTTTAGTCTTGGGCGTTTCCTATATTTGGGTGAGGGTTTGTAACCCCGATCTATCCCGAATGTCTGCGCGCATGAGATGTTGATTTGACAGCAAATATCCTTCCGCGTCATCTGCGTAATCCGTGTAATCTGTGATTCAGACGGAAACAGGAATTAATTGAAATACTTGATTTTCCGAACATTTTATGATACAATACAATCAAAAAGGATATATGGCATGAAAATTCTGGTTATCGGGCAAGGCGGACGCGAACATACACTCGTCTGGAAACTTGCCCAGAGTCCACGCGTCAAAAAAATATATTGCGCGCCCGGTAATGCTGGCATCGCACAAATCGCTGAAATTATCCCTATGCCTGACCGATTTACTGATTTGGCAGACTGGGCAGAGTCTCAAAATATCGGGTTGACTATTGTCGGCCCTGAAAATCCGTTGGCTGAAGGCATCGTTGATATCTTTCAAGAACACGGGCTTAAAGCATTTGGACCCAATAAACGTGCAGCACGGCTCGAAGCAAGTAAAGATTTTGCCAAGCAGCTGATGGAGAAAAACGGAATACCTACAGCAGCACATCGTACATTTACGGACATCGAAAAAGCGATGGCCTATATCGAAGATCACAATGCACCGGTTTTTGTCAAGGCAGACGGACTCGCTGCGGGAAAGGGAGTTATCCCTGGACGTACCTTCAAAGAGGCGTTGCAAGCTGTCACAACGATTTTGGTGGATAGGGCATTCGGCGACGCAGGCAATAGCGTTGTGATTGAGGAAGAATTGATCGGCGAAGAAGCCTCTTTTACTGTCCTCACCGATGGTGCCTACTGCCTCCCGTTTGTCAGTTCACAGGACCACAAGATGTCACACGATGGTGATACGGGTAAGAACACCGGTGGCATGGGCGCGTATTCTCCCGCCCCTGTTATCACGCCAGAATTGCACGACTATGTCATGAGGCACGTCGTTTACCGGACCGTCAATGGGATGGCGGCTATCGGCAGTCCCTTCAAAGGTGTACTCTACGTCGGATTGATGATTACGGATGCCGGACCAAAAGTACTCGAATTCAACTGCCGTTTTGGGGATCCAGAGGCACAAGTCCTCTTACCTCGCCTCAAAAGCGACTTGGTCCCGCTGCTCATCGCCTGCATTGACGGAACCCTTGAACAGCACGCTGACGTGCAATGGCACGATGAGGCAGCGGCGTGTGTCGTTATGGCTTCTGGTGGGTATCCCGACCCGTACGAGACAGATGAGATTATTACAGGTCTTGGAGATGCCGCTGCGATTGAAGGCGTTACTGTCTTTCATGCTGGCACAAAACACGATGGTGAAAACATTGTCACGGCTGGTGGTCGAGTATTGGGGATCACGGCTGTTGCTGACGGATTACACGAGGCGATTCAACAGGCGTATCGAGGTGTATCTGCTATCCACTTTGATAAGGCACATGCACGGAGCGACATCGGATATCGGGCATTAGAGAAATTATAGCGAGAGAGAAATATGACGCTTGAACTCACCTATAAGATCGCTAAGTGTTGTCTCCCGCAAGAGAACGATCCAATTACCGGCTATTTCAAGGAAGATGGTACTATCGCGGTCCATCACACAACTTGTAACGGAGTGCAAGGTTTACGACCGGAGCGGTTATTAGCAGTCGCTTGGGATGAGATTCAGGCAACCGAGCGTTCGGCGGATTCCGTTACGATCGCGCCTGAATTCGATGAACTTGATGAGACCGATTATTTTATTTTAAAACACCATCAAGAATTTGGAATGGATTACTCTATTGTTGTCGCTGAAGCCTTAAGAATTCCACTTGCGGAGATGCACCAACGGCACCGAAAATTGAGAGGACTCGGCGGCTTGAAACGCGTTGAAGGACGTATCATCCACTATCGTAAGAATATCGTCAAAGGCAAATGGATTAAGCACCGCAATCATACCTACTACGAACTAACACCGGAAGGTAAAACCTGGATTCAGGCTTTTGAAAAGAAACAGATTGCATCGGAAACATAGACACCACAAATTACCAAGATATATCCATCAAAAGAGACAAAACGGGGAGGACTGAACCGTGTTAAATCAACTGTTGAATTGGCGAATTGACGCACAACGCCGTAAAAATCGGATGCGATCTGTCATTTTACTATCCCTTATTTTACACTTGATTATCGTTATTGTTTACCTGTTTTTGCCGATAAATCAGATTGCCCAGGAAGATAAGGATATGCTTGCGGTTGACTTACTCAATGATCCAGAGGCACCTAAGAAGCGAAAGCAGAAACCTAAACCGCCACTCACGAAAAAAGTGTATGATCCAAGCCAGCAACTCGCCAGAGATGCAATGGAAAAGAGGATTGAATCCGCTCGGAACAAGATGGATGAAGTCGTCAAACTCAGTCCGCGCGTTGTCCTCGAAGACGTGGAAGTCAACAAAGCACCCTTGAGTGAGATTGTTCCAGATGTCATGACGGATGCCGAGTTGCGCGATGCGGAAGCCTCAAACCTCAGTAGGTTAATCGCACAACCTGGACAGACCGATGGACGCGGTATTGTTACAGGTAGAGTCCCAGCGAAAGGCGATGGCATGGGGCGCTTCCGTGGCGACGGTCAGGGTGGTGGTGATGGACTTCTCGGCGGCGGTGGAAAGTCCGGCACCTCTGACCGCCTCGGTATCATCGACTTCCTCAATGAATTCGGCGGTCCCAAAAATGTCGTTTACTGTCTTGATGTGTCGGCAAGTATGCAGGCAGCGGGCCTTAATAAACTGGAATTGGCCGTTAACTCCCTCAAGGATTCTGTGCTTATGCTCGGCGACGAGGATACCTTGAACGTGGTGGCCTTTTCTACACAGGCGAGCACTATGCATAAGGAAATGCTACCCGCGAATGCCGCAAATATAGAACGGACCTTGAGATATTTGGATAGATTTACACCTGAACGCATTCAGT
This sequence comes from Candidatus Poribacteria bacterium, assembly GCA_026706025.1. NCBI lineage: Bacteria > Candidatus Poribacteria > Candidatus Poribacteria bacterium. The sequence continues at coordinate 97,474 of JAPOZO010000026.1, read as the reverse complement.
CCAATGTTGGGACTAACATCCTTGCCGCGCTTGAAGGTGCGCTGACATTGGATCCGTCTGTTATTGTTTTGGTGACAGATGGTCTTCCCACTACTGTTGGTGGATATGATATTGAGACAAACACACAGAAGATCCTTGATGTTGTGCGTGAGGGGAACCACAACAACGCTGCTATCTATGTTGTTGCACTTGAGATTGATCTGAAACGTTCTGCCGGTGCCCAGCTGCTTGTCTCTCTCGCTGAAGAACACAATGGAAAAATAAAGGTTATTGGGACTCAGCGATTGGCTGAATTAACCGAACCGGATGGGCCAATCGAATAATCAAATCTGAGATTGGAGTAAAACATGAATCAAAAATCTGCTACAGGGATGATCCAGCAATTTCAATTGGACGGTAAGGTGAGCCTCGTTACCGGCGCGAGTCGCGGCATTGGGCTTGCTATGGCGGAAGGACTTGCCGGTGCTGGTTCGGATCTCGTGATTGTAGGCAGAGAAATAGAGACGCTGACACCTATTGCTGAACGGATTGCTAATGAAACCGGCAAAAAGATTCTGCCTATTCAGACGGATGTCAGCAATCTTGCGGAAATTGACGCACTTGTTGCACAGACCGTAGAAACTTTCGGCAGCCTTGATGTCCTCGTCAACAATGCCGGCGTCAACGTCCGTAACCCCGCACTGGAATTTACCGAAGCGGATTGGGATTTCGTCACGGATGTTAATCTAAAAGGCGCGTTCTTTCTCGCGAAAGCCTGTGGCAATGTCATGAAAGATCAGAAGTCAGGCAAGGTCATCAATACCTTATCGCTCACCTCAGCAATCGGATTACCGACGAGTGTCGCCTACACAGCGGCGAAGGGTGGGCTGCTCCAATTAACAAAACTTCTCGCCGTGGAATGGGCGGAACACAACATTCAGGTGAACGGCATCGCTCCCGGTTTTATCAGGACGGAGATGACTGCTCCGGCACGTGAGGACGGTCGAAATGAATGGATTCTCAATCGGACTCCCGCCTATCGGTGGGGCGAACCTGAAGACTTGGCAGGCTTGACAATCTTCTTCGCATCTAATGCTTCCGACTTTGTTACGGGGCAGATGGTCTTTGTTGATGGTGGGTTCATGGCGGGTAGTGACTGGAGGCGGCGTTCCTGAGATGGAAAAAGATAACAATCCACTGCAAGATGACAGTACTGCAGCATTAAGGCAAATCGAACAGATCCTCCACGAATTCCAGATTAAAGATGTTTCGCTCTTTGACCACGATCCTGTTTTACGGATACAGGTCTCGGATGCCCAATTTGCGCGTGCCCTCCAATTGCGAGAAACCTTGGTTGAACGGATAAAACCGCTCGGATACCGATTCGTCGCGATTGATTTAGACGAAGCGTAGATGCATCCTGAACGAGAAGCGTCGAAGGGCTTATTGTAGAAGGGGTTTCTAACCCCGATTTGGCACCTCCCTTTTGACAAAATATTTACACATCCTTGCTTACCGAAAAATTTGATTTTCGCCGCAGAGTGTGGTATAATTTTAAAGCAAAATCTGTAAACCGACGCTTGATGGAATCTTGTGTTTGTGCTCAGGGACCCGAGGCAACATAGGAGGGCTGAGTGAAATAAGAGAACGGCGCAAAATGTAAGGGAAGTAATGCAGAAAACCGGACAAGATATCTCACCGACGAAGCACCTTGTCACTACATACCTCAGCGACATTAAAAGTAAGGTTGATGCCTGTATCTTTGATTTTCTCCCGACGGCTCATGAGCACCCGGATGTGCATCAGTTGTACCAGATGATGTTAGACTACCCGCGCCGCGCCGCGAAAGGGTTGCGTCCCGCGCTCTGCATGCTTATGTGTGAGGCGTTTGGTGGTGATCCACAGCGCGCCGTCAATACTGCTGCCTCACTTGAGCTCCTCCAGAATTGGCTCCTCATCCATGATGATATTGAAGACGGTTCCGAACTCCGTAGAGGTGAGCCATGCCTTCATCAAAAGCACGGAATTCCGATGGCGATTAATGTCGGTGATGCGCTCCACTGCAAGATGTGGGAAATGCTGCACCGAAACACGGAAATTCTTGGGCACGAGCTCGCTTTCCGTATCTTATCTGAATTTATACAACTTAGTAATCAAGTGGTTGAGGGGCAGCACATCGAATTGAGTTGGGTTAGCGATAACCGATGGAATCTCGCTGAAGACGACTACCTGACGATGTGTATACAAAAGACCGCTTGGTATACCTGCATCACGCCATGCCGTGTCGGGGCGATTATCGGCGGCGCGAGTGAGTCGGAAATAGATGGACTTGTCGAACTCGGTAAAGAAATCGGAATCGCTTTCCAGATTCAAGACGATGTGCTGAACCTCATCGGTGATGTGGGTAGGTACGGAAAAGAGATCGCTGGTGATATTAGTGAGGGCAAACGCACGCTCGTTCTCATCCACCTTATCAATGCCTGTACCGCTGTCGAAGCGCAGCATGTGATTGACATTATGGCACGTCCGCGTGAAGAAAAAACGGAGGCGGAGGTCGAGAGTGTCCTCCAGTTGATGCTGAAATATAAATCTATTACATACGCGCAACGTCGCTCCCAAGCACTGTTACGAGAAGCTGCTGGAAGGTTTGAGAATAATTTTGCCCACCTCCATAATGGACAAGCAAAGCAGCTGTTTTTATCTTTAATCCATTTTTTCGTTGAGCGGGAATACTAAATAGCCGTCAGCGGTCAGCAGTCAGTAACAAAAGGTGTTTGTTAAACGAAAACCTTTTAAAACTGACTGCTGAAGACTGATAGCCGACAGCCACTGAAAAAGGAGAATTCAATGAACGATATTTCCTCTGGAAAATTGCGAGGTATCATGAAACTCGCTGATGCGAATGGGCGCTTTAAAATGATGGCGATTGATCAGCGTGGCTCGATGGTACAAGCACTCGCAGATGCCCTGAACAAGGACAAAACAGATGTCCAATATGAAGATGTCGCTGCACTCAAAACGCTAATCACTCGCGTCCTTTCCGCGAATGCCACCGCAGTTCTCACTGACCCGATTTACGGTCATCCCTATTCCATTACCGAGATCCCGCGGGATGTCGCCCTGCTGCTGGCTTATGAAGAATCAGGCTATGTCAGCGAAGGCGTTGGCGAGAACGAACGGCTTTCCAATCCGATTGAAAACTGGAGCATCGCAAAGGCACAACGTGCTGGCGCAGATGCTATTAAACTTCTTGCCTACTACCACCCCGATGCTTCCTCGGAAACGCTCAAGCATCAGCAAGCCTTTGTTCGTCATGTTGGCGACGAGTGTGAAAAACAAGATCTACCGTTTCTGTTAGAATTGGTCAGTTACGCACTCGAAGGGACGGCGAAGAGTGTTGGGTTCGCTAAGCAGAAACCGGATCTTGTTATTAGGAGTGTTGAGGAGTTCACAGATCCCAGTTACAAGGTGGACATCCTGAAATTGGAATTCCCTGCCGACCTAAAATACACCCAGGATTATCAAAACGCCAGTTTTTATGCGGGAGAATCAGCGTATGAACTCGCTGAAGTGAAGGAAATCTGCGAGAAATTAGACGAAGCTTCAACGTTACCGTGGGTGATTCTCAGTGCGGGTGTGGATATTGAGGAGTTTATTGAGAACGTCAATCTCGCTGCCGGTGCTGGGGCAAGTGGTTTCCTCTGTGGACGCGCCATCTGGAAAGATGCTGTCCAATACTATCCTGATACCGACGCAGTTCAGAAATTCCTTGACAACGAAGCGACGACGAACTTCAGGAACGCAAACGCTGCAGCGGAAAACGCGCTACCGTGGTTTGAGCATCGCCAATTCGGTGGTCCCGAAAACGTTCAAGTTGCAAAGCAATCAGCAACATGGTATCAAGACTATTAGGTCGGGCAGATTGGCGAACGCGGAAATAGTTATCGGTTACCAGTTTTCAGTTCAGTGTCTGGTTGTAGGTTATCCCTTGGTAATCGTCGTTACCAAATTGCGGTGCTGACAGTTACCAAAAGACATCTGCGGACAGAAAACCTCTTAACTGACGACTGATAACTGATGGCTGGTAACTGCATTGTTGATTTTCTCAAGGATCATTTGGGAGATGCGGAGGGTCGTTTCTTCGGAAACTCGCCCTCCAATTTCCGCTACCAGCACAACGACGGTCTGTTGAACGAACAAGAAATTCGCACCAGCCTGCCATACCACATCACCCAGTCCGTGTTCGTCATTCGGTGGCGGTTGATAGATTGATTCATATCCGCCAAATTTCGACACGGTTTGTGCTGCGAGTCGGAGTCTACCTTCATCAGCTGCTGTGCGTGCTTCGTCATGCGATTCAAAGAACCAGTAATTAATAGCGACTTGCTGTGCTGCTGAGTTGTTCAACCACCATCTGTCGCGCCAACCGAATTGTGCAACGGGCGGCTTCGGGGCGGTTGGAGAGTAGAGTTCTTGCGCAGAGGCATGACGTGCTGCTTCATCTTTGAGATCGTCAGATGTAAGTTGAATTGATTCTAACATAAGTGTCATAGTGATATAATAACATCTCTGGAACGTAATTTCAAATTAAATGAGGACGGTTCATTACGCATTGATCTTTTTTATCGCCAACTTGTTAGTTTGCGGGAAACCGTTAGACAGAATCTAACTGATAACCCGCGTGTTAGAAAAAATAAAGGTTTTTTCGGCACAAACCCACTAATAAAGCAGTGAAGGTTTTTTCGGCATAAACCAACTAACAGAAATAAGAATACGCGCCAGGTTGTAAATAAAACCGATAAAATTGTTGAGGCATCTTACAGCAAAACTTTACGGCTACACGAGAAATATGAGAATATTAGCACGGTATATCCTCAAAGAATTTTTTCCACCTTTCATAATAGCACTCATCTGTTTCACCCTCATGCTCATCTTCAATGACCTGTTCCGGTTGACGAAGTTGTTTGTGCAGAAAGGGGTCAGTCCGTTGTATCTTCTCGAGCTGCTCATCTATGTGATGCCAGCGACGGTGGTGTTATCCATTCCGATGGCAGCTTTAGTGGCTATTTTGCTGGCACTTGGACGGCTCTCTACTGATAATGAGATTATCGCAATGAAGGCACACGGCATCGCTTTCCATCAGCTCATGTTGCCGCTTTTAGGGATCGCAGTGGTGCTGAGCGTTGGTGATCTTGTGTTGATAGACTACGCGCTACCACGGGCAAACCTTGCTTATGCTTCTCTCCAACGTGATATTCGCAGGCACAAACCGGCGTTCGTTTTAGAGGAAGCCACCGTCATGAAAGAGTTAGAGAATGAAGGTAAACTCTGGATGTACGAATCTACAGATAAAAAAAGTGGACGCATGCTGAACGTCAGAATCTGGGATAATATCTGGAGTGGGCGTCCGCGGTTCAGCGACGCACAAGAAGCCAGTCTCGGTTTTGAAAACGGTAGGGCGATGCTCACGCTTTACGATGGACTCACTTATGAACCCGCGACCGGCAATTTAGACGAGTTCCGTGTAACAAAATTTCAACAACAACAACTCGCGCTCCAGTTGACCGAAGATCTTGAACGGAGTGCGTTTCAGAACCAGAACCCGCGTTCAATGCACATTTCGCAACTCAGTGCGTTCATCGGGAAATTGAAATCCACGCTCCCAAACAGTAACAACCCGGACTACCTCCTCCGGAAAATTCGTTCTGCTGAGGTTGAATACCACAAGAAATTCTCTATCCCTTTTGCCTGCCTCGTACTCGGTGTAATAGGTATTCCGCTGGGATTGATGGTGAAAAAGGGCGGTAGAATGCTCGGTTTTGGGCTTGGCTTAGCGGTAATTGTGCTGTACTATTTGCTGCTCCAGATTGGTCAGAATACAGGCATAAATGGCACCTTGTCGCCAGCCTTTGCTATGTGGCTACCCAATATTGTAATCGGCGTGTTAGGGATTGGATTTAACTTCTGGGTTATCGCCGAAGGGAAGATTCATGCGTGGCGCGACCGTGACAGCACGTTACCACTCGTCGTTAGTAGGAAAGCTGAATTTTAATCGAGGCTTCGCACTGTATGTCTGCAAAGTTTTTAATCGCGCAAGATCTTAAAAATATTGATGTAGGATGCATGCCTTGAACATTCTTGACCGGTACCTGCTTCGCGAATACCTCAGAGCCTTTGTTGTCGGTCTCGTGTTCTTTATCGCGTTGATTGTCATCGTGCGGTTGTTGGACTACGACCTGAAGAAATTTGAAGACGACATCTCTTATATCACCGCTGTTAAGATTGTTTTATATCAAGCACCCCGCCGGATTATGGAAATGGTGCCGATTGCTGGTTTTGTCGCTGTCTTTTTTACGCTCGGACGGATGGTTAGGAGCAACGAATTCACAGCGATGAAAGCTGGTGGCATAAGCGTTTACCGACTCCTTGCACCTATCCTAATTGTGACACTCATTATCTGTGGACTCTTCGCTATTTTTTACAACCGAGTTGCGTCTCCTGCCTTTCATGAAGCACATCTCTTGCAAAATAAGGTGAAACCTCAGCGCGGCAGAAATGTTGTCTTCAGAGGGAAAAATAATCGCGTTTTTTACTCGCAGCGAGTCGCCTTAGATGCCCAGAAAATCAATCAACTGACGATTTATGAATATGACGCTGAAGATCAACTTGACCGCATAACCTTTGCGAAATCCGCGACATGGACATCCACGCACTGGGATCTCACCGATGGATACATCCGCCATTTTAAGCAAGGCGTTGAGGTTGATTACGAAACTTTTGATACCTATACGATTGAACGCCACGAAGACCCTGCCCGTTTTATCGGGAGTCAGAAGGATCCAAGGGCAATGACTATCAAGGAACTCCGTGAGCAGATCGCCTATAAACGGGAGGCAGGTCAGATTTCACGCAAGGAACAGGTGAAGTTGTATCATAAGACGGCTTACCCGTTCGCGGCTGTTGTCGTTGTGATGCTCGGCGCGCCAATTGCCATCCGTTTTGGTAGAGCAGGGTTTTTTGCTGGATTGGTCATCGCTTTTTTCCTCTCTTTCATCTATTGGGCACTTTCCTTCGCTACGCTTGAAGGGTTAAGTGAAAACGGCAAACTCCATCCATTTCTTGCCTGTTGGGGGGCGAACATCCTGTATGCTGCCGTCGGAAGCATCCTGATCTGGCGTACACCGAAATAAATAGAACTTGCGCGTTTCCTCTTAAAGTCCCCCTGATAAGGGGGATTGCGGGGGTTTAAAATATGGAAAATGCCGCTTTGTTGTGTCCAAATGGCAGAAAACATGCACGCCTCAAGAATTGGCAACATTTTTTTTAAAATCCGCAGTTTCACTCCGATCCCGTTCATCATTGCGCTGCTCTATTTCGCAGAACCCGCATGGCAGTCAGTCGTTATGGGGGTGCCGTTCATTGTTGTAGGCGAGTTACTTCGGGGGTGGGCTGTTGGATATGCAGGCGCATCCACGCGTGCGAGAACGCTCGGTGCCGCACGCGACCTCGTCACAACGGGGCCCTATAGTTACGTGCGGAACCCACTCTATCTCGGCAATTTTCTGCTGAGTCTCGGGGTCTGCCTTGTCGCAAACGTCTATTGGCTTGTCGCGGTACTGATTATCGCCTATTTCTTCCAATATCTCCCCATTATAGCAGTAGAAGAGACGTATCTATTAGAGTCCTGCGGTTTGGTCTATCAGACATACCGTGAGCAGGTGCCTCGCTTTATTCCCCAGTTCCGTTCCTACCCGGATCCGTCTACCCATGATTTTTCTTTTACACGTGCCATTAAAAGTGAAAAGCGCACCTTGACAGCAATTGGCTGCGTCATCGGGTTGATTTTCGCCAGACAGGCTATAGGTATACTATAATAATTCGGTTTTGAAGTTCAACAGTTCCATCTGCAGGCACTTTTCTCTAAGGCAGTTAAAATCTGTGATATAATAGTCTCAAGAACTGAACCTACAAATTACGGATGCCATATTTTATCATGGTGAGGCTTAAATTGAAGCAGGGAGACACAATGTTTAACAGAACCGCAAAAGTAACCAAGGTAACATGGAAGACAATATTGGTGAATCCAGCTATCTTTACTATTATGGCATTTTCGCCGGGTATTGACACACTCGGATTGATTGCAACCAGCGTTATAGTAGTTGTGTCAGGTCTAATGCCCCTAGGTATTCCAAATAGACCTCGTGCTGTGTCCATTGCTTGCAGTATCGTGTTTGCCCTAGGCGGCGCTATAGGCAGTTTGGGGCTGGTTAACATATTAGAGAGACTGTTTCCTAATTTTCCAACGGTGTGGCAGTGGAAATGGGTACTATGGATGCCTTCAGTTTTTAGCAGTCTGGCAATTTTGGCATGGATTTTCGCGGTTCTGAACATCTCCTCTGTCACCCGTCCACTGCTGATTAGCACAATTTTTATTGCTACTGCAGCAGGATACGCGCTCAGTTTGGATGTTATCGCAGTAAAAGACGCACTTACTTTTGATATAATTCGCAAAATCGCACATTGGGAACAAGGAATCGTATATCTTTTAAATGGGAGTGGTTTACTCGTCTGGGCGCACTTCATCACCCGGAGACTTGCCGATTCCAGCCATGAGAAATTCGCTGGAAAATGCACCCTGTTCCTCGGAGGACTCTTGATCTTAATGGGGATTATGCAGATTCTACGGGACATCTTTTGATAATGTCGCGCTGAAGATGCGCGCGTCCCAGGTTTTCGGCGGGCATTGCATCATTGTTTAATAGGCGAAGTATGCTCCGCCTTACAATGCTACCTGCGCCAATCCGGCGCGCTCGCGAAAACGGTTGAACGTCTTCAGAATCCCTTGCTCCATCGTGTAGGCAGGCGTGAATCCCATCTCATCGGCGATGGCTGTTGCGTCGTAATCCCACGAGATTCCGAATACCCCCGGTTCCAACGTAATCTGTGCGTCCGGTACCAACGTCTTAAGATATGCTACACCTTCTTTAACGGGTCGGATACCACCCTTTACATTGAAGACACGTGTCTGTGTCGTCGGACAGGTACACGCGAGTACAATTGAACTGGAAACGTCCTCTACGTACTGCCAATCCACTGCATCGTCACCGAATGGACAGACATGTGGTTCACCCAATGCGACGGCTTCAATCATCTGTGTCGTGAACGAACTCATCCCCCGCGTCCGACCAACACCGTAGACAGCCGTAAACCGAAGCCCGATCGAGTCAACACCATAAGCATCGAAATAGTGCGTCGCGTATTTTTCATTAAGGGATTTGCATGCACCGTAGATAAACTTCGGATAGTGTGGCGCATCATTGAGAATCTGTTGGTGATTGTAATCTTCTGGTGCCCCGAAGACTGCAACGCTGCTTGCCCAGACAACGCGTTTAAGATTGAAAATACGCGCTGCTTCCAAGATATTGATTGTGCCTTCACAGACGACCTTTAACGCCTGCGGTGGGTTCGCATTACACGCCGGTACCTGCCATGAAGCAAGATGGATAACCCTATCAATTTCGTGTTCTTGGACGGTACGTAAGACATGCGGTAGGTCAGTGATGTCACCTTGCACGAAGGTGAACCCTTCAATCTGTTCGTCCGTGAGTACCATCTTTGGAATGGTTAGGTCGTAAGCGAAATCGTAAACCACTACCTTTTCACCGGCGGCTAACAGGTCGCGGATGACGTAAGTACCGATGCAGCCCATGCCACCGGTGAGCAGATATGCCATAATCTTTTTCTCCTCTGAGAGGGACGCGATTGGGGAACCGCGCCCTTCTACCAAAATCGCCATGCGAAATAGGTACTAACTCGCTTGGAGGGGTGTATCCACATTCACAAGAATATCGTCGCCCTCCACTTTAACGGGATAGGTGGGTATGCTTTCCTCCCCTGGCCAGACGCATTCACCCGTCGTCACATCAAATTCCCACATGTGGAGTGGGCACGTAACACAATTATTGTCTAAGAAGCCGTAACTCAAAACGCCACCGAGGTGTGGGCAGATATTGTTCATCGCATAATATTCACCCTTAACGTTGTAGATACCGATAAAAACACCTTCAACTTTCACACCAATACATCTACCGGGCTGAATTTGATCGGTTGTCGCGGCTTTTACAAATTGTGACATAATTTCTCCAGCTTTTTGCGTTTTTTACGCAAAATAAGATTAAAATCGTATCAGAAAACATTGTTGTGGTCTTCCGATGGATACCACTGCTGCTAAAAAATTCAGTTACGGCTTTGGTCTCAGAATAGACGCAAACCGGTTTAGACTGCACGTAGGGTTTTCACCCTTCCTCCGCGCGGGCTAAGCATCGTCCATAGGATACAGGCTACATCCGCCGTCTACGAGTAGCACTGTTCCTGTCATATAATCTGCGGCGGAACTACATAAAAATAAGAAGGCGTTTGCCACCGAATCAAGCGGTTGCATAACGCCGAGTGGAATTGCTTTTTGGGCACGGGCACGGTAGATTGGATCCGTGTCCCACTGTTGTTTTGCGAGTCCTACACTGACAATACCGGGTGCGACTGCATTGGCGCGAATCCCTTTATCAGCCAATTCCCGTGCGAAGGAACGCATGAGCTGCTTCATTGCAGCTTTGCTTGCGTTATACGGTCCTATCTCGGGCCACGGCACGTCAGCAACCCAAGATGTCGTAAAAATAAGGTGTCCTCTGACCCTATCTTCAAGCATAGAACGGGATGCGGCACTTCCGAGTAAAAACGCTGTCCGTACATTGACTGCCATTGTTTCATCCCACTCTTCTGCTCTGTATTCTAACAACGGTTTTGGGATCACCATACCGATATGGCAGAGCGCGACGTGAATAGGTCCGAACCGCTCGCGCGCTGCATCTATTAACATATTGGTCTCGTCAGTATCTGTCAAATCTGCCTTAACGTAGTGAAGTTGCGCTGTGTCGATTCCGGTTTGGCTGAGCCGATCTATCGCCTGTTGATCCGGCAGGATATCGTTTACCGTTAGGTTGGCACCGTGTGCCATCAATTTTTGGATAATTCCAATCCCGATTGCTCCGCACCCGCCGGAAATAACGATGTGTTGTCCAGCGAGTGCATCGTTACGGAAAGCCATTGCCAGATCTCCTGTTATTTGCCTATCACTTTGCCTTCGCCGCGTGGATCCGTGCCGCCATCATGGTGAGTTCCGTCGTTCCATAGACGGACACCGTGTCCCGGCCCCCCGATGCCCGCGCTTGCTGTGATTTCATGCCCGAGTTTCCTTAACCCGATAATAACCTTTTCACCGGCGCGCGATTCGATTTGGATCGGTTCGGCACCATCACTGTGGAAGCGCGGCGCGTCCAATGCCTGCTGCATTGACACTTGCAAGTTCATAAGATTAATGCTGATATTAAGCTGGTTATTCTGAATAGTCCTGCCACCCGGGATTCCGTATGTGGCAAAAGGTGCGCCATCCCGTGTAACGAGAAGCGGACCCATGTTATGAAGCGGACGTTTTCCGGGGCCGACAGAGTTCGCAAGTCCCGGTCTCGGATCGAAACGACCAACACCGTGTCCAAAAAGCAGACCTGTTCCAGGGACTGTAACCATTGAGCCGAATCCGCCACCGTGCGTTTGTGTTAGCGATACCATGTTTCCTTGCGCATCTGCAGTTGAGATGTGACTTGTGCAGTTCATCGGTTCATGGTAGACAACCTCGCCAGGTTGAGGCGATGCCAGCCCTGCTTTCAACTTCTCACTGAGTGTCGCAGTGAAGTTATCCGAAAGTTCCGTTTCAATGTCTATGTCAACGAAAGTGGGATCTCCAAATCGCCGGAGTCTTTCGGGCCAGCACACCTTCATCGCTTCAGCGAAGAGGTGGAACCTCTCAGTAACAGACATCTCCGCCACGTCGAATTCCTCTACCAGTCGGAGCATCTGTAAGGTCGTCAGTCCTCCCGCACCGAGTGGGGAAGTATAGACGGAGTAGCCTCGGTACTGAATTTGATAGGGGGTTGTGATGAAAGGACGGTAATCCTTCAGGTCGTCCACAGTTAAGCATCCGCCTAATTTTTGGATGTGGTTTGCGATTGTTTCGGCAATTGTTCCCTCGTAGAACGCGGAATGTCCTCCCTCCGCGACTGCCTCCAAAGTCCGCGCGAGTTCTGGGTTCGTAAGCGTTTCACCTTTTTTCGGGGGTCTACCATTTTTCAGGAAAACGCGTGCAGTTTCCGGAAACTCGCGTCTCCACCGTTCTGCATTTCCAGCTATCCCGCCGCGGTTCGCACTGTTCGGAGCATAGCCGTGGCGGGCAGAATTGATAGCAGGACGGAGGACATCGGTGAGTGGCAGCGTTCCAAACGCCTCTAACGCCAAGCATAAGCCGGCGACAACCCCCGGCACGCCAATTGACAGCGGACCGTGAACGTTGACCCGTCCGGGGACCCGGTACCCTGCAACTGCATCCGGTGCTTCTTCGATCGTGAACATGTTTTCGGAGGCAGCAGCCGGTGCAGCGGAATTGTAATCTATTGCAATAACATCCTGCGTTTTGCTACGATAGATAAGCACACAACCGCCGTACCCTGCAATCCCGTTATGTGAGGGTTCCACGACCCCTTCCGCAAATGCCGCGGCGACAGCAGCATCAACAGCGTTTCCACCAGCAAGGAGCATCTCGAACCCGGCTTGCGCGGTGCGAGGATGGGGGCCTGCAACAGTACCGTAATCTCTTTTGTGTGAATTCACAAATTTTTCCTTTCCCTGAAGGCTAATATACGGAATTCTAAAGTTTTTTTATAGAATTGTCAAGTATTTCAGACATTGTATCCGCTTTTTTGTATATTTACAGCAGAATTCGTAAAGTAGTAGGTACCCTCCGCCGGGTTTCCGTTCATGAACTGCTGACTGCCTCTTCTGGTATTTTGTTTGACATGCCGCCTAAAACCGTGTATAATACACGGTAGCGTATCTAATCGAATAAAACTTCACGCGTGAACACTCGAAAATCGGAGCATCGGAAATTATAATGTCTCTTCGTCGGCAATCTCGCATCGTCGCGATGCAAATGCTATATCAGATTCAACTCACCAAGGCGCCGGTCCCGGTTGTCATGGAACAGTTTTGGCAGAACCACGATACATCTGCCAAACTCCGTCCGTTCGTGGTGGAACTCGTTGAGGGTACCACTTCACATCTCGATGTAATTGATGAATTGCTTCAAAACACCTCTAAAAATTGGAAACTCCATCGGATGCCTGTCGTAGACCTCTCTATCCTGCGATGCGCGGCTTATGAGATTCTTTACCTTAGCGATATTGATCCAGCGACTTCAATTAATGAGGCGGTTGAAATCGCGAAAGTTTACAGTACCCCAGATTCCCCAAAATTTATTAACGGAGTCTTAGATAACATCCCCAAAAATACATAAATGTGTCTAAACGCTAAATATTTGACTGTGGAATAGACGCTGCATTCAGAAGAATAAAAGATCAAGAACAGAAAAGAATAAAAATAGCACATGTTTAAAATAAAAAAATTAATGCTTTGCCTATTGTTGCTGCTTCCGATACACATAAACGCCGCACAAGAATTTGAATTTGTTGTTGCGTTTGGTGGCAAAGGTGAAGATGAAGCACAATTCGCAGAGACTTTGTTCATGGCGTTTGGACCTGACGGTGCCATTTATGTCGTTGATACAGATAACTTCCGAATCCAGAAGTTCGATGAAATAGGGAACTTTCTATTTGACATCCAGATGGAGACAGAGAGCGAATTTCGGTTCATTAATCCGACGGCTGTTACTGTTGGCACGGATAGTAGTATCTATGTGATGGATTGGATGTTCGTTCAGATTTCAGACCCCAATCTACAAACGACATTGGGACCCAAAATCTTTAATTACGGGCCCTGTATCCATAAATTTGACGCACAAGGCGGATTTGTCGCGAGTTACCCGATCCAAGACTTCAGTCAGCGGATAGCACCCCTTGAAGCCGCTTCACCTGGTTTAGATGCTGACGGTAATTATGCACTCATTATCCCACAAGGGGATACAAAGCGGGCGTTTCTTCTAACGGTAGATGCAAATGGAAATCTCTATATTTGCGATGGTGGAACGGTTTACAAACTCAGTTCAGAAGGTGAACCGGTTGCTCAGTATCCGCTTGCGCAACCGGGGACAGGCCGCCTCGTACATCCCGTGGATATGACAATAGATGAACACGGGAATCTCTATGTCGTTGATGAAAGAGGACATCGGGTACTGAAGTATGGTGCCGAAGGGAAGTTCTTACGTGCCTTCGGTGAATACGGCGATGCGGCTGGACAATTTATCGCTCCCTTTCGGATAGCGGCATTGACAGATGGCACACTCCTTGTCGCAGACACGGCGAAGTACTTAAAAGATTTCGTCTCCACGCTTCCAAATCGGCTTGACGATCCGACGCGACGTTACAGCGGTGATACACGGCTGTTTCGTTACCGGCTGCGGCGTATCCAACGGTTTACCACAGATGGTGAATATACCCAGAAGCTGCTGATCCGGTTCCGACGGGAAGTTGAAACCGATGTTGCATTGCAACTCAAGGGGATTGATGGGAGCGGAAATCTTTACTATCTCAACCCAGCGGAGTTATTGTTTAGGAAATACGCGCCGACCACATCCTTGTTTTCTTCGATGTTCCAGACGGAACTCAAACTCCGTTATACACGCGATCTGCACGACATTGAAATCGATAATCAAGATGATTTGGATGCCGATCTCTATACCAAATCCGATTTTGATGAGCAGATTGTTCAAGATACCGCATACGCAAATTTAATTTTCTCTTATGATTTAAACGAGTCATTCCGTCTCGCACTCTCTAATCGACTCACTTACGTCCGGATGACCGATACGAGTTATTATAGAGCAAGGGATTTCGTAGACTTTCGCGGCAGTTTCAATCAAGATGATAGGGCGACTGAAAACTCTTGGGATGATAGAATCCAGATTGATTTTACATGGATACGCGACCATAGCCTCTACAATTATCGGGAAGCACGCGCATTTGCGTATTTCAGCATCATACGCCTTGATTTCGTCAACGATGCGCTGAATCCAGCCAACTATCGCTTCTTTGACTTCAACGCGAATCTCTCCGACTGGGGTGCAGGTGTCCATTACGATTTAAGTCGTACATTCCGTTTGAATTTTGAAATCACACACTTTTTCGGCAAAAACAGATACACCTATATCGACGAGACGAATGTCCTCTATGCGACCGGGTTTCAAGAGGCAGACTTCATACGTGTTGCCTTGTTCATAAACGGGATCTTTTAAAACGGTTGCAATATATTCCAAAATTAGATATTATCGAAGTTGAAATCTTTTGGAAGGAGCTTCAAAAGTACCTGAGCAGACTCGAAGGAGGTTTTCAGCAATGCAAACGTATCCATTATCGCAGCTTACTGAAGATACGTTCAAAGCACTTGTGACCCTGTACGAGCAACCAGATGTATCTGACAAATGGGACGAAATGACGTTAACGCTGAATCCGGAAGAAATCAGACTCCTGAATTACTTCAAATCTCTGTTAGGAAAACGTCAACTTATACTGATGAACGAAGCCACGCTTTGGGCACGTGCTATTTATCCGTTGTTGGTGCTTGCGGAACAAGGGCATGTTCAAGCGTGGTCAGGAGTCCCGCTCAGAGCAAGTTACCCGACTTTTGAACTGGAAGGCGAGGCCGATGGTGCGCTCGCTCCCTGCATCGCCGGACGAATGCACCAACCTTACTTGGTCGTTCATGAAACTAAACGGGGCATTAATGCCCCAAACCCGCAATTTCAGCTCTATGGCGAAATGCTCGCCGCCGCATGGCTCAATTGGAAGAGCGATGCTAAGACGGATCAGGAGATTTTTGGATGTTATACTGTCGCTGATAGTTGGACATTCGTTCACGGAATTGTTGGAGATATTGAGACCGAAAAACCGACGTTTACTGTTGAACTCTCCAAAACTTATAATGCGGTCTGGGAAACTGAACGCATCGTCCAAATTCTGAAATCTATTGTCGCCAAGTACGTAAGCGTTGGCACTTAACAGGAGGCATCACTATGGCAACTTTTGGAACAGGCGATTATCAATATGAAGTCGTAGAAGGATGGGGCATGATTCCCCAACTCGGACTCGTTTCCGGTGTAGCGTGCGACTCAAACGATCGCGTCTACGTCTACAACCGGAGTCCACAACCCGCGATGCTCGTTTTCGAGGCGGATGGCACATTCGTTAGCGAATGGGGCAAGGATATCTTCCAGAAACCGCACGGCATCTGGATCAGTCCCAATGATGAAATTTATACCACAGATACTGTTGATCACACAGTCCGAAAATTCTCGCTTGATGGCGAATTATTGCAGACATTCGGTACTGTCAATCAACCCGGCGCGCCGGGGGGTCCCTTTAATGAACCGACGCGCGCCGTCCTTTCTACCTCTGGAGAGATGTACGTCTCCGATGGCTACGGACAATCGCGGGTACACCGGATGACTGCCGACGGCGAAGTAATCGTTTCGTGGGGCGCACCCGGCACAGGACCCAGTGAATTTAACTTGCCACACGATGTTACTGTAGACCATAACGACCGCGTCTATATTCTTGATCGTGGGAACCTACGCTGTCAGATTTTTAATAACAATGGAGAATACCTGACCGAGTGGACAGACCTCCGTTCTCCAAACGACCTCTTCATTGATAGCGATAATGTTATTCACATTGCCGAAGGCGGGCAACGCATTAGCATCATGACGCTTGACGGAGAAGTTATTGGACGGTGGGGCGAGAAGGGCGATGCACCCGGACAATTCAGCGATTCGCCACACGGCATCTGGATCGATTCAAAAGGCGACATCTATGTTAGCGAAGTCATCGCCGACAGACGTTTCCAAAAATTCGCGAGGATTTAAACTGTTTTGAAGAACCATTACCTCTATATTTTTCTTATTATTTTTATTGGGATTGTCGCGTGTGCTTTAGGATTTGCCGATGAAGGCCATGAGCATTCAGGCGACCGAATCAAAGAGTTGGTAAACCAACCGCTTACGCTGCAATTGGCGATTGTTGCCCTCGTGGTCTCATTTGTGCTGGGTGGTTTGCATGCCTTAACACCCGGTCACGGAAAAGCAATAGTTGCTGCTTACCTCGTCGGTTCTAAAGGCAGGGTCATTGACGCAGTTTTCCTTGGGGTTGTCGTTACCATTACGCACACCTTCAGCGTCATAGTACTTGGCATCGTTATGCTGGTAGCGCAGGGGTTTGCCCCGGAGAATATTGTCCCGTGGTTGAGCCTGTTCTCCGGTGTCTTGATTGTTGGTATTGGGGCGTGGCTGCTTACCAGAAACATGAAGCAGTATTACAGTGGTAGTGTACACAGCCAGGCAGATGGACATCAGCACCCGCACCCGCACGAGCATTCACATGATCACGATCACCCGCACGATCACAATCATGGACACGACGATGAAGATGGGCACGATGACGACCATTCACATGAACACGATGACGACCATCCGCACGCAGACGATCACGATCATGGACACGACCACTCACATGAACACTCGCACGATGATGACCATGACCACGACCATCCGCACACAGATGACCACGATCATGGACACGAGCATTCGCACGACGATGACCATGGACATTCACAGGATCAGGTACTTACACACAGTCATGGTGGGCGGACGCATAGCCATGCTGTGCCTTCAGAACGGACGGGTTTTTGGGGGTTACTCTCTCTCGGTATTTCCGGTGGTATTGTGCCGTGTGTCGATGCACTCATCGGGCTTCTATTCGCGATTAGTCTTAACAAACTTGTGTGGGGGCTGATTATCCTGTGTGCTTTCTCGTTAGGGCTTGCCGCCGTCTTGGTCGCTATCGGTATTCTGATGGTGATGGCAAAACCTATAATTGAACGTTTCACAGGCGAAGGTATCTGGTTACAACGTCTACCGATGATCAGTGCCGCTGTCGTCATCCTGCTCGGCGCAATATTAGTCTTCAAAGCATTCAACACTGTCGGAGTGCATATTTAAAAGGACTTACGCACTTAAAGATTTCGTTCAATTATAATAGTTAGAACGTCACTTGGTTGGGAATTTCGGTTTTCCCGCTTGGGGCAATCCCAACCATTACCGACCAAAAAATGCCATCACTGAAGAATGCGAGGTTTATCTCGCAACCAGTAAAAATAGTATCTACACAGCACCTTACAATAGGGAATTATAGAAAGACATATTATGGCAGGAAATAAGTCTCTGCACGCTGCGAATAGAGCAAAGCAGGATGAATTTTACACACAACTCCCGGACATCGAGAAAGAGCTAAAGCATTATAGGAAACATTTTCGCGGCAAGACTGTTTACTGCAATTGCGACGATCCCACCATCAGCAATTTCTTTCGCTACTTTCGCCTGAATTTCGCGAAACTTGGACTCAAAAGACTGATCGCAACCTGCTACAAAAATCAGCAGTCAGACCTATTCAGTAAACACGACATGGAAACCGCTGCCGGACTTGAGTATGTCGGCAATGAAACAGAACCCACCGTATTTCAACTCAAGGAAAATGGCGATTTCAGGAACCGGGAATGTATTGAGTTGCTTAAACAGGCAGACATTGTGGTTACAAATCCGCCGTTTTCATTGTTTAGGGAGTATATCGCGCAACTGGTTGAATACGGCAAAAAATTTGTCGTTATTGGGAGCATGAACGCGATAACATACAAAGAGGTATTTCCCCTAATCAAGAGTGGCAGGTTGTGGCTTGGTCATGGTCCGGCTGGCAAAGATATGCTTTTTGATGTGCCGGAAGACTATGCGACAGAATTGGTTAGAAACAAGAAGGAGGGCAGTGCCTACCGACTGGTGGATGGTGTCATCAAGGGCCGATTGGGGAACGCTGTTTGGTTCACCAACCTCAACCACAAGAAGCGAAATGAAGAATTAATTTTGTTCAAACGATATTCACCAGAGGAATACCTTAAATACGATAACTATGATGCCATCAATGTGAATAAAACGGCTGATATTCCAGTAGATTATGCTGGAGAAATGGGCGTGCCGATTACCTTTTTGGACAAGCACAATCCCGAACAGTTTGAAATTATTGGTATGGACCGACCTCTCATAACCCAGCTAACAGGCAAGCAGAGTAGATTTAAAATCAAAGGCAAAGAGATTTATGCTCGCATAGTCATCCGCAACAAAAGGATACGGCAATGAAGATCGAACAACTCGACCTCACAGTGCGAGAGATTGTCGAGGATTACGACGACGCTGGCGAGGGCGGCGTAACCGGGTACGGCGGCAAACTGGATATACGTCCGCCATTTCAACGGGAGTTTATCTACAACGACAAGGAACGCAACGCCGTCATTGACTCCATCCTGAAAGGATTCCCGTTGAACGTGATGTACTGGTCAGATCGGGAAAACGGAGAATTTGAAATCATTGACGGACAGCAGCGTACAATCTCCGTTGCTCAGTATGTGGATGGTGATTTCTCGATTGAAGGTAAATACTTCCACAATCTCCCATCAGACAAACAAGAATTGATATTGGATTACAAGTTGATGGTCTACGCCTGTAGTGGGGCAGACAGCGAGAAGTTGGAGTGGTTCAAGACGATCAACATTGCGGGAAAGGAGTTGACCACCCAAGAGTTGCGTAATGCTGTTTACGCCGGAACTTGGTTGTCAGATGCCAAGCGATATTTTAGTCGGAACGGTTGCGTTGCATACCAAATCGGCAATGCCTATGTCAAGGGCAGGCCAATCCGACAAGAGTACTTGGAGACAGTGATTAAGTGGGTCAGCAAAGGCTCAATTGAAGACTACATGGGGACGCATCAGCACGACGAAGACGCGTTGCTCCTATGGGAGTATTTTCAATCGGTGATCGATTGGGTTGAATCCACTTTCACGAACACAAGACCAAAAATAATGAGGGGCGTAGATTGGGGTTCGCTGCACAACCACTTTGGAGACGCCGACCTTAACGCTGAAAAGATTGAGCAGGAAACCGCCCGCCTTATACTTGACGATGATGTGACACGGAAAGCGGGGATATACTCTTACATTCTGACTGGCGAGGAGAAGCACCTGAACATACGCGCCTTTTCAGACAGCATGAAGCAAAAGGTCTACGAAACACAGTCAGGCATTTGTGTTAGGTGTGACGACAAATTCACAATCAAAGAGATGGAAGCAGACCATATCACACCCTGGTCCGAGGACGGCAAGACCACCGAGGATAACTGCCAGATGCTTTGTAAAAAGTGTAACAGGGAGAAGTCCGCACGATAATCAGACCGCCCCTGTGCCCAAGTCAGGGGTTTATTCATGAATTAATGAGCATCTGAAAAGGGAACGGAAAAAATGAAGCCCATTTTTTTATCTTATGTCCGTGAGAATGAGGAAATAGTTGACAAATTCTGCCAAGAACTTATATCACGCGGCCTCAAAGTCTGGCTGGATCGGCAGGATCTCAATCCGGGAAGCCGCTGGAAACAAGAGATTCGGAAAGCCATTCGCGAAGGGGCTTTTTTCGTCGCTTGCTTCTCAAAAGAACAGAATAAGAGTGATAAGACTTACATGAATGAAGAACTAACAATCGCAATTGATGAACTACGTCAAAAACCCTCTGAGCGAATCTGGTTTATTCCAGTCAAGTTAAACAGATGTAAGATTCCTGATCGTAACATTGGTGGAGGGGAAACCTTAAGAGACTTGCACTATATTAATCTTTACAAAGATTGGGATGTCGGCATACAAAGTATACTTAAAGTTGTTCAACCCGAACCATCTGGACCTACTAAACATGAAAATACTTCCGGAAACCGGGTTGACTCGAACACTGCCACGGATTTTTCTGAAGGGTGTATAGATCAAGATAGCACTAATGCAGAGAACACCTTTGACACAGAAAAACGGGATAATAATGCAAAAAAAGTAACGGAGAACTCCCTAAAAGGATTCATTACCTATTCACATGAAGATACTGCAGCAAAGGAGGAATTGCGAAAACGCCTTGCCGTCATGGAAGAGAAAAATGAACTCACCACTTGGCATGACGGTGAAATTACTGCGGGCGACGAATGGTATGAAGATATTTCTAAAAATCTTGCAGAGGCGGATATTCTCCTCTACCTCGTGTCAGCAGCGAGTCTTGCCTCCAAAAATTGCAACAAAGAGTTAGCAGAGGCATTAACCGCAGACATAAAAGTCATTCCAATCATTCTTGAGCATTGTGATTGGCAGCAGCATAAGCTCAGCGACTTTGAGGTTCTACCTCTCAAAGGTAAACCGATTTCCCAATGGGAGGATCCGAGCGAAGGCTGGCAAAATGTGGTGGATGGTATCCGGGCAGCCATTAACAAAATGCAGGTTCAGGCAAAACCCTCTGTCCATATAACACCCGAGGAAATGGAGACTCTATCCAATGTGAAACTACAACAGGGAAACTTCCTGATGATGGTAAAACAAATGGACCAGGCGATAGCAGCATACTCACGTGCAATTGAACTTAACCCCAAACTTGCCGAAGTCTATAACAATCGCGGTATTGTTTATGCGGAAAAGGGTGAACTTGACTGCGCTATTGATGACTATGAAAAAGCGATAGAACTCGACCCCAAATTTGCCGAAGCCTATAGCAATCGCGGTGCTACTTATAGTGAAAAGAGTGAATTTGACCGTGCCATTGCAGACTGTAACAAAGCCATAGAACTTAACCCTAAACTTGCCAACGCCTATAATGGGCGCAGTACTGCTTATAGGGCAAAGGGTGAATTTGACCGTGCCATTGCAGACTGTAACAAAGCCATAGAACTTAACCCTAAACTTGCCAACGCCTATAATGGGCGCAGTACTGCTTATAGGGCAAAGGGTGAATTTGACCGTGCCATTGCAGACTGTAACAAAGCCATAGAACTTAACCCTAAACTTGCCAACGCCTATTGTGGGCGCAGTGCTGCTTATGGGGCAAAGGGTGAATTTGACCGTGCCATTGCAGACTGTAACAAAGCAATAGAACTCAACCCCAAACTTGCTGATGCCTATAGCAATCGTGGGAATGTTCACCACAAGAGAGGCAAGATAGACAAAGCCATTGATGATTATAACAAAGCGATAGAACTCAACCCCAAACTTGTCCAAGCCTATTACAATCGCGGTGCTACTTATGGAGCAAAGGGTGAATTTGACCGTGCCATTGATGACTGGAACAAAGTCATAGAACTCAACCCCAAACTTGTCCAAGCCTATTACAATCGCGGTGCTACTTATGGAGCAAAGGGTGAACTTGACCGTGCCATTGCAGACTGTAACAAAGCAATAGAACTCAATCCCAAACTTGCCGATGCCTATTACAAACGTGGGATCGCTCACCTCGGAAAAGGTGAACTTGACCGCGCCCTTGCAGACTATAGCAAAGCGATAGAACTCGACCCTGGGCTTGCCAAAGCCTATAACGATCTCGGTGCTGTTTATGCGAAAAAAGGCGAACTTCACTCCGCTATTGTCAACTTTACCAAGGCGATAGAATTTGACCCTGATTACACCGAAGCATACATCAATCGCGGGATAACGTGGTTATACCTGCAAGAATGGGAAGACTTCAGATCAAACTTGTCAACTGCCAGAAATGTAGGTATAGATATCGCCATAGGTTTTCGTAATGCCTGCGGAAGCGTCGCCAACTTTGAGCGGATAACAGGAATTCAGTTGCCCGCGGACATCGCCGCAATGCTAACCCCCAGCAGTTGAGGGAAAACCATCTGAATCATTGAGGAAGCAGATCGGACAGATTTTGAAATCCGCGTCATCCGTGTAATCCGTGAAAATCCGCGATTCAGACAATTAACTGAAGTCTGTCTTGAGAAATCTCTGTTTTTGTAGCGTAATCTGTTAGATTGCGTTTGTGTTTGCACAAAATCTCACTGCGATGCAAGTTTATGCGAAAAAAATACTGAGAATAATCAATCCCGTCAATTTCTTTCATGCATCACATACCGCTCCGCTGGAGCGGAAGAGGTATGAGGACGTTTCCAGATGCGGATGTCATTTCCCTTGAAAATGAGATTGACCGTGTGGTATATTCTTTATATGGGTTAACTGCTGAAGAGATTGCGATTGTGGAGAAGAACCAATGAGCAAGCCGCTAAAGATTTTCATAACCTACGCGCATAAAGATACAGAGGC
The DNA here is from genome assembly GCA_026706025.1 of Candidatus Poribacteria bacterium. Lineage (NCBI taxonomy): Bacteria > Candidatus Poribacteria > Candidatus Poribacteria bacterium. The sequence goes on along the minus strand of JAPOZO010000026.1, from coordinate 74,278 downwards.
AAAGGACGAATTGATAATTCATCTTGCCGTGCTGAAGCGTGAGGGATTAATAAACCTCTGGCATGACAACGAAATTCTGCCGGGCGACAAGTGGCATGATGCTATTTTCAGCAACCTTGCTGACTCGGACATTCTGCTCTACCTCACCTCTGCTTATAGTCTTGCCTCTGAAAACTGCAATAAGGAATTAGCTGCTGCTTTGGATGCAAACACCAAGATAAGAGTTGTTCCAATTATCCTTGATCACTGTGATTGGGGAAACCATCAACTCAGTGATTTCCAAGCTCTACCAGATAAAGGCAAGCCGATTACTGATTCTTCAGTATGGAAACGTGAGAGTGAAGGCTGGAAAAGTGTGGTGGATGGCCTCCGAAAAGTTGTTAGCAAAATGCAGTCTCAGATGGATTCTCCATCCATTACATCTGAAGCGGAACTACGCGCTGAGGTGGCGTTTGAGCGAGGTAATAGCCAGTTCTTCCTCGGGCAAATAGACACGGCAATAGAAAATTACTCAGAGGCAATTAAACTCACCACCCGTCATGCTTCTCCTTATAATAACCGTGGGACTGCCTACGCCAGCAAAAGTGAACATGATAAAGCTATTGAAGATTATACCAAAGCAATAGAAATCGAGCCAGAGGATGCCACGGCCTATAATAACCGTGGGACTGCCTACGCCAGCAAAAGTGAACATGATAGAGCCATTGAAGACTATACCAAAGCAATAGAAATCGAACCAGAGTGGAGCGTGGCCTATTACAGTCGTGGTAGAGTTTACGACGAAAAGGGTGAGATTGACAAAGCCATGGAGGATTATAATAAAGCAATACAACTCAGACCGAATTTTCCCCAAGTCTATTGCAATCGTGGCAATATTTACTATAAAAAAGGTGAGGTTGATGAGAGCATTGATGACTATAGTACAGCAATAGCACTAGACCCTAAGCTTGCCAAAGCTTATAACAACCGCGGCACTATTTACAAAATAAAAGGTAAGGTTGATAGAGCACTAACTGATTATAACAAGGCAATTGAACTCAATCCTAATGATGCTAAGGTTTACTACGCTCGTGGGAGTACTTACGGAAAAAAAGGTGAACTTGATCTCGCCATCTCGGACTATAGTAGGGCGATACAGTTCGACCCCAAGTTTGCTGCAGCTTATAATGATCGGGGTACTGCTTATGGGATCAAAGGCGAATATGACCTCGCCATCAAAGATTTTAACAAGGCACTCGAACTGAAACTGAATTTTCCCGAGGTCTATAACAATCGCGGCTATCTGATTCTTGACGAAATTACGGTTGATAACACTATAGACCCGAACTCATATTATGCCGCAACCTATAGTAATCGCGGGCGTGCTTACAGTGGCAAGGGCGATTTTGACAGTGCCATTGAAGATTATAACAAAGCAATACGCCTCAATCCAGAACTTGTCAAAACTTATCACAATCGAGGCAATGCTTATCTCGCAAAAGGCGATTTTGATCTCGCCATTAAAGATTTTAGCAAAACGATAGGACTCAACCCTGCTAATGCTACAATCTACTACCATCGTGGTGCTGCTTACATCGAAAAAGGGGAGCTTGACCTGGCCATCAAGGACTTTACCAAAGTTATATCCTTCAATCCGGATTTTGCCGAAGCCTATTACAATCGAGGCACTATGTACGGCCACAGAGATGATTTTGACAGTGCTATTGAAGACTTTAGCAAAGCGATACAGTTGAAGCCAAGATTTGCTGAAGCCTACAGCAACCGCGGATATATTTTGATGGAAAAAGAGGAGATTGATCGCGCCATCAGAGACTATAATAAGGCAATAAAACTCAATACCAAGTTTTCTGAAGCCTATATTGGTCGTAGCAGTGCTTATTTCATAAAAGGTGACTTTGATCGCGCCATCAAAGACCTTGATAAAGTACTACAGTTCAATCCCGATGATATTATAGCTTATTACAAACGAGGCCTTGCTTATTTTTCCATAGACAAAGTTGATCAGGCCATCATTGACTTCAGCAAGGTTATAGAACTCCAATCTGATAATGCCATGGTCTATTACCTAAGAACTAAGTCGTGGTTCATCCTAAGAGAATGGGAAAAAGCCAAAACAGACCTAAAAACTGCCAGAGAACTGGGGTTAGACATCATCAGTGTATTTCACCAAGACCATGGAAGTATTGCCAACTTTGAACAGTCAAAAGGCGTTCAGCTGCCCGAAGACATCGCCGCGATGTTGACACCCCCATAGGCATAAATCGTCTAAATCGCGGATTATACGAATGACGCGAATTTCACGGATTTTTTTCGATCTGATCTATCCGTTGAGTATCCTTAAAATTGTCCAAAGTTTAGTAGAATATAGAAGGAGATTGTCATGTTGAGATCAGGAAGAAAAGACTTTATGATAAGTGGTGATGGGCTTATTCCAAACTCTGAACTTGATTCTAACCGAGATAGACCCTTAATTCCTGATGAAATTGAGACCTGTGAAGAATGGCTCACAGAATACAGTGAAACTTATTCAAAAATAGGAAATGAGAGTTCATATTCTTTAAAACATAGAGTAGAAGATTGGGCGGATACATACGTTTCAAACGGGGCATTTATCCAAGCGGCTCATAACCTTGGCTATCGCATTAAAGTCATTAATGATGGTCCGAATGCATATTTTGGAATAAAGTTATTGATTTCGGAGGAAAAATGGAAATATGTACGACCCACCGGTTTTTCAAGATGGCTTTTTAAGAAAAAAGATGAGGACTCTGTCATTAGTCACTTAGCTGGAGATGCCTATTTCGATGATACTTGGCCTCGTAAAGCAAAGAAACCTATTGATTTTTGGGATTATCTGAAATCTTTGAATGCATCCGAGGGGGCGATCAATACCTTATGCACAGCATGGGAAGCCTATTCTGGCGAAAAAGCACCGTACCCTAACGATGAAGTTATTGAAAATTGTGAGGTGTTCTATGATACATCAAACGGGCAAATTATAAATTACGGGGACGAATACCCAAAAGCACCGGATGAAACTACCTATATCTACGTCTTATTTGAGGAGGTTAATGACAGCAGGAAGGTTAAATACGTCGGGCAAACTGACGATCCATCTACCAGACTTAAAGCACACATTACCTGTCCAGGAACTATTGATAAAGTTAAATGGATTGGAGGTTTGTTAAACAATGACCGTTATCCAAAAATGGGAATAATAAAATCTGTTCCTATTAGTGAAGCATGGATTTTGGAACGGACATATATGTACGCTTTTGAAGATTTAGAGAGAAAAATGGATCAGAAGCGAGGTGAGATATTACTGAATAAAGTCTACTAAACGATAATATTATTTTTCTATTTTCCCAGAGGCATTCACTTTTCTGGAAAACCATCCAAGTCCCAAATCGGTTGCGGATAAAACGCATATCTAAAAAATCCGCGTCATCCGCACAAACTAACGCTTTATACTACATGAATCCTGAGTCTGGCAATTAACACCAAGGGAGGCACAGCCCATTATGCCCAACACTGTCGGAATCTTAAGTCCTGGTGATATGGGGCACACTGTCGGGAACGTCCTTCGTGAAAACGGTTTGCGCGTCATAACCTGTCTGCACGGAAGAAGTCAACGCACCCATGAACTCGCTGAGAAAGCAGGTATTGTGGATGTGCCGACGTATCCGCAACTTGTTAGCGAAGCTGACCTTATCCTCTCAATTATGGTACCTGCACAGGCGATGTCCGCTGCGTCCGCAGTCGCGGAAGCATTGCAGGAGACCGACACAACGCTGACATACACCGACTGCAACGCCATCGCACCCCAGACGGTTCGCAAATTGGGAAATGTGATCACCGCCGTAGGTGGAACTTTTGTTGATGCGTCCATTATCGGCCCGCCCCCTCGCACACCGGGAGCAACACGCTTCTACGCATCGGGACCGAACCTCGACACATTCTCCGAACTCAACAATTACGGGTTAGATGTGCGCGCGCTTGGCGACGAGATAGGGCTTGCGTCTGCGATTAAGATGTGCTACGCCTCCCTAACGAAAGGATTGACAGCACTCTGCACAGAGCTGCTCACTGCAGCATCGGTTTTGGGGGTTTCGGACGCATTGACCGCAGAGTTTCAATTGAGCCAATCGGCACTTTTTGAGCGGATGGAGAGAGGATTGCCGAGCATGCCACCGAAAGCGAGACGTTGGATAGGTGAGATGGAAGAGATTTCAGCAACTTTTGAACACGTCGGACTGACACCGAATATCTTGACAGGCGCGGCGGATATGTACCGCTTTGTTGGCGACACACACCTCGCGGATCTACCACCGGAAGCTCGCGACGAATTCCCGACTTTAGCCGAACTGATTGAAATCTTGGCGGAAAACCTGAAATTGAAGTAAAGAATGGTATCCATTGTGCGTGTAGGATACTGTGCCGTTGGCTTGTTATGCCAAGTCTTACGGATCGTAAGTGGGTTTGGATCAAAATTTGTATGTAGCACCGAAAGTGAAATTAAATGGGAATCGCACAGGACTCTTATACTCCGAGGTTTCTAAATCTAACGGAAACTCTTCGGAGTCTGTCTTTTTAAATTCTGTGACGAGATTATCAGGGAAACTGAAATTTATCTTATTTTGGCTGTTATAGACGTTCCAGACTTCGATGAATTCTGTTACAGGGATACCCCATTGCGTTCTTTGACGACTCAAACGCAGATCTAAGCGGTGATACGCCTGAAATGCAGCGGGCGCAAGTGCACCTGTGACATCGGAGAGGAGGGGATGCATACCGAGCGTGACTGGGTCTTGGATCATCAGGAGTGTGCTTAGCGGAACTGCAGCGGTTCCACTGACATATTGCCACTTTGCGCCAATGCTGATTTTGGGTGTTGGACTGTAGTTAGCAACGAGACTGGCAATGTGTGTATTGTCGAAAAGAAAGGGTTTGTAGGAGGCGTTGAGGGTCTCACGCCGTTCTGCATGGGTGTATGCGTAGGAGAACCAGCCGAAAAACTTTTCGCTCACACGGTGCCGTAGGAAAATCTCTGCCCCGTTTACAAAACCTGTTCCTTGATTGCGATAGGGTGTTGTGAGAACTGTGTTGGTATTGTCAAAAAGTGCATCGACATTGACAGATCGGGTGACTAATTTTTCCATGTCTTTGTAATAAAGCGCGAATTTGAGTTGTGTTTGTGGAGAGAGTTCATGCTCTAATTCGACAACATAATGTTCGGTGATACTCGATTTCAGGTCTCTGTTTCCGTTCGTTTTGAGGACTTGATACGCGAAGGGGCTCTGTTCATATCTACCGTAGGCGAATCGGAGGGTAGAGGTAGTAGGGAGTGTTAAGCTAAGGCTGCCACGCGGTTGAATGGAGAGTTTTTCTGTCAAATTGAGGTAATCGAGCCGCACACCGAGTGCAATGGACAAAAAGGCTAACGGATCATAGCGGGTCTGTAGGTATCCTTCTGCCTGCTGAAAACTGTAATGAAATGTGTCGAATTTCTCTTCCCAAACGAGTTTCTCATCATCGAAACTGATGATCTCTGGGAGAAAGGTATGTGTGGTACTTTCTGCAGGGCTGAAGGCGAAAAGAAATCCTTGCTCAAGTCGGAGTTTCGGTGTAAGTTCGTAGGAAAGGTCTTCGCGAAGGGTATACGTTGGGACGTTGACTTGGACTGATGAGTAGATGAATTTTTCATTTGCCGATGCTTCGTCTTGACTTGGATCACCACCGAGATTGATATTCAGGAAATTATAGGAATGGGTAAGAGAGAGATGGGACGTGAGTCTATCAGTGAGATGTGAGCGTAGGTGTACCCCTTCTGCCTGAAACCCGTTCTTGAAATATGCGGAGGACCGGGTGTCGGAGAAGTCGAAATGATCTGTCGCACCGATACCATTAAGGGTTAGGTGATGTTTTTCGGTGAGTTGATATGCAAATTTGAGTTGATAATCCGACCAAGTCGGAAAGGTCCAATCAAAGAATAATCCTAAGAGGAGGTCAAGGGTGGTGAAACGTCCAGCGATGGATGCGTACCCTTTATCTCCGATTTTGGTTTCAAAGAACCCGTAGGGAGATATAAAGTTGAGGTCTAAAACCCCTGCTCTTTGTTTATTCAAACGTTCGCGCGTTTTGATGTCAATAACCGATTGCGAATCTAACCCGAATTCTGCCCCGTAACCAGCTGCGTACACATAGATATTTTCGATACTGTCCGAATGCGTTGTTGAGAAGAATCCACCAAAGTGGAAGGGATAGCTGAGCGGAGTCCTATCCACATAGATGCGCGTATCGCCGGGCGCACTTCCGCGGATATGGAGTGCTCGGAGAAAATCGTTGGGGACACCGATTCCCGGCAGTGTCATGATCGCTCTAAGTGCATCACTTCCAGCACTGGGAATCTGGACGAGTTCGCTGCCTCGCATCACTTTACGGCTAATCGTTGGCGGAAGGCTTTGCCCTTTCACAAGGACTGTTTCAAGTTGGACAGTTGTTCCAACGTATATTTTCACCTGCTTGGTCTCACCCGCGGTTACCTCTATTTTCACAGTGGCTGGGGTTTTGGACGTTGGATGCATAATTGACAGGACATAGGTGCCGGGTGCGATGCCAATAAACTGAAAGTTTCCAGATGCATCGGTTTTTGTCGACACATCAAGCTCGGTGAAGTGCACTTCTGCCGCAGCTAAGGGCGTGTCGGTGTCCTGTGAGTAGACGGTGCCTTCTACATCACCCGTAGTCGGCGAGATAGGCTGTCGGATGCTTTCCGGCATACCCTCTTGAGCAGTGTTCGTTTCGGCAAACACAGAGTAGGGTATCATGATGCCAATAAATAGGACGAAGAATAAGCAAGATTTCATGGATGAGTTTCAACTTCCTTTAGGATAGGTTGTGAGTGGTATAAACAGAATGAGATACTTGAAAAACGTCACTCTCGGCATGCTGAATAACATGCTTATCGCCTATGCAGTCGCGCAAGCGTTTGCGGATCACACTGAAACCTTACGGTTTCTCAAAAATAGTCTCGTCTAATGCGCTGTCAATCTCTGTTTTTGTAATGGTGTAATTGACCGTTAGCGCGCCGTCTCCAATGAAGATTTCATAGGAATTGGGCAACATTACGCCTTCATAATCCGTATAATCGTCGTAGTGAAGGACCGCGATAGCATTTTTCGCGTTTAGACCTGTATAGGTGGTTTTCGCTCCGATGAGTAGGTTAGAAGCTTTATCGATATAGAATATATCTTCCGTGTCAATAACTCGAATCACCAAGCATTCCTTACCTCGGAACAGTTCATCGTCAATTTGTTGAAATACACTGTTCCCAAATTCTTCGTAGATTGCCTGCAATGGATCCATATAGGTTGTGCTTCTGGCACGTCCATACTCTGTTTCTGGAAGGATTGTTGGACTGTTTCCCATAACGGATTGCCAACCCCCTACACCATTCCAGACGCTGGTTTCTCTGAAAAGTTCACCGAAGTCTTGTTGGTTGTACGATTTTTTTCCAACGACTGCTACTATTTCAACGCGACCCGATTCGTTCACAGGTTGTCCATTCCATTGTGTGAGTTGGGCGTCACCGGAGCGTCGGACATTCCGAATTTCTGAGAGCCTCGCGAGGCCGCCAATCGCATTAAAGTGTGATTCAAGAGTATCATTAAGTTTCATGTCTGTACCCCTCCTTTTATGGGTGCCGTTGATATTTCCGAACTGATTTCGGACATCCGGCTTTGATGGCAGATCACGGACAACAGGTGTGTCAATAATCTCGACTGTCATTTCGGATGTAGCATCAAAGTTGTAAGGCTGCTGGAAACGCGTGAAGTATTGGTTACTGATGCCGAGCATCATCACAACGAAAATAACAGTTGAAGTTGCAAGTGCCCACGTGATAACTGGTGGTTTTCCACCGGTAGGTGGTAGCGGTTTGATACGTGGAATTTCGCGCATGACGTTTTCTGTTAAATTCGGAGACAGTTGAAAACTGCTGAGTACTTCTCGAATCATGGGTTCGTACTGTTTTAAGCGTTCCCGGGCACGATGAACACGCGTCGCGACAGTATTGACTGATACGCCTAAAAACTCACTTATCTCCGCATACGTCATTTCACCGAAGTAATAGAGCGTCAGAACGGTACGATCGCTTTCCTTCAATTTCGCCAATAAGTTTTTAACCAGTTCGCGTTTAGTTTCCGTTGCACTTTCTGCCTGCTCTGCAGCGACGTGTTTGGAATATGAAGGGCTCTCTACCATTGTTATATCTACCTCCTCCAATTGTTCTGTCTGGATCCTTTTCTTTCGGAGCCACGCGAGGCAACAACGATTGGCGATGACATAAAGCCACCCCGGAAACTGAGTCGGATCTTTCAGTGTCGCTAATTTCCGGTAGACTTGTAGAAACGTCTCCTGCGTAATATCTTCAGCGATATGGAAATCGCCAATCTTCCGCCATGCAAGCGCGTGAACCCGCTTCTGGTACTTCCTAACCAAGCACGCGAAAGCAGCATCATCGCCTTCAAGGATACGTTGGATCAGTTCAGCATTGTTATTTCTCATCAAACGCCTCAAAAAAGAAAGTGCCTTATTTGGTATATAGTGACGCGACTTGTGGATAAAAACTTACACAATTCCGCGAAAAAAATCGTAGAAGAAGCAAATATCCTCAAACATACAGGGCTATTTGGTTTTTGGATAAAAAAATAAAAACCCCCTGATAAGGGGGATTTAGGGGGTTAAGAATGAAAAATTCTACACGCCTTGCGAAATTAGTGCAGAAAAATGTTCATAGATATAACTGAATTAGGACTTACGCAATAATGTTTGACATAACCTCATAGAATCGGTCTTGGTATATTCTCGTGATGTCGTTTTTTCAACAATACCTCTGTCAACAACTGAAATCTCCTGCCATATAAATCACTGATGCGTAAGTCCTAATAAAAATAGCAAAGGGTATGAATTTTTGGTATCATTCTGTTCGCAATGCCTCAATTGGCGAAATTTGGGACGCTCTCACCGCTGGATAAAGCCCAAAGGCAATACCAATGCACGCTGAAATACTAACAGAAACTGCCATCCATTGTGGTGAGATCACAACTGGCCATTGCGGAACAACTTTAACGATTTTGACAGCGATGTTTGAACAGGCATATCCAATCCCTATGCCAAGTCCAATACCCAATAAGCCCCCGATACTGCACATCATAACCGCTTCAATCAGAAATTGTAAAAGAATATCGCGTCGCTTGGCTCCAATGGCGCGACGGATACCAATTTCTCGTGTACGCTGATTCACTGAAACCAGCATCATGTTCATAATGCCAATGCTTCCAACAAACAACGAAAACCCAGCAATACTGCTGAGCATGATTTTGATAATTCGGCTAATTCTATCGAGTTCTTTTACTGCTGCAGTCGCGAAACTAATATCAAAGAAGTTGTCTTGATTGCGATGTCGTTTTCTTAGAACGGCTTTCACTTCTTCAGCGGCTTTTTCGATGGAATCGTTGTCTACTGCTCTGATGTTGATATAATTGACATGACGTTTGCCTTTGAATCTGTCTTGTGCGGTGGTTAGAGGTATGAACACAATGTCGTCCCAACTAAATCCGTATTGAAGGCTTGTGCCGCGTTTCGCCATAACGCCTAAGACGGTAAAGCGGTCAGGTCTTCCCCCTTGTAGTGAAAGTTTAATTTCTTTACCGATGGGGTTCTGATTTCCAAACAGTTCTGTTGCAACCTCCGTACCGAGTGTACAGACTTTTCGTCGATGATTGAATTCATCTTCGGAAAAAAAACGTCCCTGCTGAATTTGCCATTGCATCCCTATAGGAAAATAAGAATTAACGCCATCATACTCCGTCCATTTTGTAGCACCATCTTCAGACTGCGCGAGCACTTCATCAGCGATACTCGGTACCACAGATTCAACAGTAGGACATTCGGCTTCAATTGCCAAAACATCTTCGTATTTCAGGTGTTCACCGCTGCGGTTTGGAAAGACGCGGTCGCCGCGCCATATCCACGGATTCCGACGGACAAAAAAATGACCGCCATACTTTTCAAACTCTTGCATGACAATGCGCTTCGCACCATCGCCGATAGCAAGCATTGCCAACACAGCGGCAACGCCGATGATGATACCCAACATCGTCAACGCCGACCGCATTTTTTCCTGTAGTATGACAGAGAGTCCTGTTGAAAATCCCTCATAAACTTTCACTTCCCTGTTCCTCATTCAAATTTGTGTTGAGGTTGAAACGTAGATAAATACAATCAAGGTGTTTTGGTATTAGGATATCTGTCTGTAACACTCTCAACGATGGTTTGATTTGAAACGATACGTTCTCAAACATACCACTGCGCTTGTGCCCTGAAGAACTGTGCATAGAGTCCATCATTTGCCAATAAGGTTTCATGGTCCCCATCTTCAACAATTGTACCGTTATCGAGGACAAGGATGCGATCACAGGTGCGGACTGAAGACAAGCGATGCGAAATTATAAGGGATGTCCGTCCGCTACTTCGTTGAATAAATCGTTCATAGATCGCTTGTTCGGCTAAAGGGTCCAGTGCCGCAGTCGGTTCGTCAAGGACGACGAGCCATGGGCTTTCCCGCATGAAACCCCTTGCTGTTGCAATGCGTTGCCACTCGCCGCCGGATAGATCGCGTCCCCCAAAAGTGGGTCCTAACACAGTTTCATAACCCGCATTGAGTCTGTCAATAACCGAAACTGCACCACCGGCAGTCGATGCCACTTCCATACGTTCGGGATGTTCAAGGTCACCAAAGATAATATTCTCGCGTGCAGTCAGATGATAGCACGTGAAATCTTGAAACACTGCACTACAATGTGTTAGCCACTGCTGACGCTCTGCTTCGTTTAAAGGTATATCTCCAACGCGAATTAAACCCGTTTGCGGTCGGTAGAGACCAAGCAGCAGGCGCGCCAATGTGGATTTTCCCGCACCGTTGGGGCCAACAAGTGCCACCCGCTCCCCTTTATTCAATGTTAGGTTGACGTGACGAAGTACGGGTTCTTGCGCATTTGGATAGAAGAACGAAACATTTTCTACTTGCAGATGTGAAGGTTCCTGTGCGGCTGTCAGATTCGGTGCTTTCTGAGGTGTTGAAGGGTCTTTAGCCACTGCTGCAGTGTCGCGATCCAAAAACGAATACAAATCTCCTGACAAACGCCGCATATCGTCTGCAATCAATAAAAAATAACCGGCGACGCTGTCCCAGATGCCATCTAAGTTGACAATGGCGTTGATCGCGGCGATATACTTACCGACGGTAAGTCCGCCCCGAAAAACCGCCAGCAATAAAAGAATAAGGGAACCAGCATACAACAAGGCGCGTGAGATACCAATTGCAAGATGCGCCCAAAATTTACGCCGTTCAATTGCCTGTTGCGCTTGTATAAGTTCTTTCCATAACTTTCGCCAGCGTCCTATCCAGAGGTCCTGTGCTTGGTATAACCGCACCTCCTTACCTGCGCCCCGATCTGTCAAAATACCTTCTAACGCATCTCGTTCTCGCCGCTGTGGGGTCTGTTCTACATCAAGGCTGTAAGTATCAACAGCAAAGCGTGAACCACTCCACCAAGACGCTATACCGGTCACCATCGGAAGCAATGCTAACAACGGATGGAGGCTCCACAGCACGATACCCAGCGCGATGACGCTGATTAATTGTTGGATGCTATCAACAATCCACCAGACAATTTCTTCAAGTTCATCACCGGACATGGTGCGCGCTCGCGCCAGCGCGTTTTGGAATTCTGGGGTCTGGAATTCGACGAGTTCTATTGTATTGGATTTCCGAACGATCCCCTCACTAATCCAAATCTCGATGTTTTCTCTGACATTGAGGCGTAAGGGTTCTCGTAACTGGTCTGCGACCGTACTATAGATTTGTAGGCCGAGCAGACCAAGCAACCACGGGACAACTTGCCGCCACCAGCCGGTATCACCTATGGCTGCGGTGATTGCATTGACCAAGTGTTCCGTCACGAAAAACTCGCCTACAGGCAGAACGCCGAGGGATAGTGTGAAAAACATCATCCCTGAAAGCGAGAGTGCCCCGCTCCGCCAGACAATCGCAAAAGTACGGAAGTACGCGATGATACTTTCTTTCGCAGCCAATCCCCATGTCTTCCATTTTCCATTAACGTTTTGCATCTTTTAATCGTTCCTTGCGGTTCGGTCAGGTCGGATTGGCATTTGCTATCCACCGTCGTAGAGCCGTTCTCCACTTCGTTCCGAACTCGTTTTTTGGAATTATCCTGATTAATTGTTCCTTGGGGTTCGCTCAAGACAGACAGTTTCCATTCTTCTGAGCAATTCCTATTGATACCAGTGTGCTTGTGCTTGAAAAAATCTGGCGTAGAGTCCATCTCTGGCAAGTAATGCCTCATGTGTCCCGTCTTCAACAATACGTCCCGAATCCAGTACCAAGATCCGATCTGCGAGCCGCGCCGATCCAATTCGGTGTGAAATCAGGAACGTCATCCGTCCTGCTGCAAGTTCAACAAAACGTTGATAGAGTTCGACTTCGGCTTGTGGATCCAACGCTGCTGTCGGTTCGTCAAGGACAAGGATTTGAGGATTCCGAACTAAAGCCCGCGCGAGTGCAACTTTTTGCCATTCACCACCAGATAACTCTGCCCCCTCACCTTCTTCACCGAGTGAAGGATCTAAAAATGTATCCAGGCCGCGCGGAAGCGTCTGAAAACGCTCCTCAAGACCGACTGCATTGATGACGCGCCGGAGTGCTTCGTCGTCAATGTTGAAGTTTGGGGGACCTGGCACCAATTCCTCACGCACAGGTCTACGAAATCGCGCGAAGTCTTGGAAAACGGCTGCACAGTTAAGTGCCATCTGTTCTGGGGCAATCGCGGCAATATTTTTCTCGTCATAGCGGATTGTGCCATCATCAGGCTTGTATAATCCGAGCAATAGTTTGATAAGTGTCGATTTTCCGGCACCGTTAACACCCACGATGCTAACGATCTCTCCCGGACGCACGTGAAAGTTGATGTCTTGTAACACATCGTCAGTCGCGCCCGGGTAGTGAAAGCGTAGATTCTGGACTTCTATGCCGTGTTGTAAGGGCTGCGGGAATGTCTCGGTGCCTGACTGCGTACGCGCCGTTTTTCCGCGTTCTAAGAGGAAATGCAAATCACGCAGCAAGGGTACATCTTCAAGTATTTTTTTTATTTCTCTAAGCAATCCCTCCAGATCTCCTTGGAAGAACGCAGCGATGCCGGTAAGAACCACATAATCTCCAAGCGTGAGATTGCCGTCCACAATACGCGCAGCGAGTATACCAATCGCGACTGCGTACGCGATCATTTCAGCAATAGTTGTACCGATGGAGGCTCTCGCTTCCGTCCAGATCTTTGCAAGCGATTCTTCCTTCCATTTTTCGTGGTTCGTTCGCCAACGTCCGAAAAGCAGATTGAAAAGACCATAGAGCCGCACTTCCTGTCCGGAGGTGGTACCGAGCAATAAACTCAGCATATAATCCATCATACGCCGTACAGGTGTCGCTGCGTAATCGTGGCTGTACCTGCTTTCGGCTGTCTTAACTTTAAGCCAAGCGGAGGGTAGCGCGGGTAACGCCACTACGAGGACCAGCAGTGGATCGGCTATCCATAGGAGTACCCCGTATCCCACTAACGTCACGCAGAGTTGTCCAACCTCTGTTAGAAAGCGTAGTAGGTTCGTGAGCCGATGCCCCAATGCCTGTCGTGCCCGTTGTATGAGGTCATACGTCTGTGGCTGATCAAAAACGGCGAAGTCGATATGCGTTGTCGCCTCAAGTAAGGCGCCCTGCTGGTGGAGTCCGATAAGGTTGTTCATCTTCCATCGTAGGTAGCCATCACAGGTGCCTGCTATATTTCTCAGCATTGCCAAAAGCACGAGTGCTACCACCCACGGAGCTGCGGTTTCTAAACTTAAATCCGCTTCCTCATCGAGAAACGCAGCGATGAGATTCACCAGTTCCTTGCTTGCCCAAAGAATCCCTATAGGGATGCCCCCGTGTGCGAGCGTCAAAAGTGCTTGCGCAATTGCACCGAATCGACTCGCATGCCAAGCGATAAAGAAAAAACGGCGGAGCGTCTTTATCGCTGACGGGCGGGATTCCGGTTCGGTGTTGGTGGGATGTGTATTGTCAGCGTTCATTTTTTTTCTCCAATAAAAATAGCCTACCGAGTTTAATCCGAAGGCTTTGGAAAAAATCACTTAAAATTGGGAATTCTATAATAAATTGTGCGGCGATGTAAATAATAACGTTAGTGTATCCTGTTCCTATCGAAATCGTTAACGCGAGCAAGTTATGCCCGGCAAAAAAACTGGCACCGAGTACGTTTTCAAGAATCGTCTGGTGCCAGTTCCGTAACAGATTTTATTCTTCTATATTTTGGGGTTCAGGTTCAGGACGTGCGAGAATCCATTTTTGGAATGCTGCCATATCCGCGAAAAACGAACGCATGAGCGCAAATTCACTCGGGGATGCAATAGCGCACCGCAGCAATCCCTCTTGTTCTCCATGTGCCTCTAAACGTTCACGCCAAACCTCTTGAAACACATTGTTATCCTCGGTTATGGATGTGGGAGACGTGCTGATTTGCACAATTGCAGTGGAAAAACCTGATAGTTCTGAATCGTTCTCCATCAACGGCTCTATTAGATGGGTCTGCTGGAGTTCGTGAAGTTCCTTGATATTATCAAGTGGATTTTCAACTGTAGTCCCCCACTCACGAACAATAAAATAGTAATTCAGCCAAACTTTTAATTCTTCATCACTTTTATCTGCTCCGAGCATTGCTTTGATTCTGGAAATCGCGACGGTTTTCATGTTGTCTGTCGGCATTGCGTCGACGTATGCCAAGAAATCAGCATAATCCTGTTCTTCTCGTGTGTTTAAATAGGTAAGATACGGTTCGCTTGACAGGATGGCTTCTAAATCGTTTGGGCTTTGCGATGTGTCTGTTTCCGGGGCGGCTTCAAGAAGTTGCGATAGCAGCATTTTTTTGTCTTCAGTCAACGGTTCGCGAGCGAATGCTTCTAAGGCGCGTCGGTGTTCTTCTTGTTGCGCGTGTATCTGATCCATCTCCTCCATCATTCTACCGAACCACGGGACCACAAAAACTATCCCACTGACAAGCATCAGAACGCCTATACCGATAAGAATCAGAAATATTGGCTTTTTCATCGGGTGTACCTTCTCCGATTAGTGTTATGCGCTTATCATAGCATTTTTTAAATCGGATCGCAACCTTTTAAGTCAATATCATCAGGACTATTTAAGTTTTCGGTTTTTTCGTCCAATTTTAGGATCCCAGGTCCGGTAGGTGCGGTTTGCGGCGGACCATCGGTGTCAATTTAGGGATATTTCGTGCCATTCTCGGCAGAGTCAGTCTGAACTGTGATTTCTCTGATTTTTGTGATAAAATCTCTGAAGAAAAATAAGATGCTGATTGTGGTGTTGAAGTTTCTACAGGGAGGACGTTCCTGCGGAACTGCTGAGTCGTCAGGCCTGGGTTTTCGGTGTTCAATTTCTTGTGATGTGTTCTCTTATCATGGGAATCATAGCCATCGGAAAAATCACAGTTCAGAACGCAACAGTGACAGGCGTGTGTCCGTTTTTGGGCTCGCAAAATTACCCGATTAAATTCTTAATCTTCATAACTTATGGACGAGTTAGAAACGAGTCTATTGCATCTGCATCATTTGAGGCATTATTTGTTCCATCATTCCAAACATTTCCCCGAGCTGCTTGAAGTCACCGAGGCTAAGGAGCAGGTTTGCATCAAGGCCGTTGTTTTTTGATTTGGCAGCAAAACCGAGACTGTAGTTCTCTGGTAGGTTCATGAACATACCCGAAAAGATTTGTAGTATTGCCATGTTTGGATCGTTTAGCTCTGGCTCTCCCATCAACGGCGCGAGGCTTTTGAACGCTGTAATCGGGGAAAGTGCTAAAAACACGTTGTTGTTGGTCCCCAACTTGCCAATGAGTTTCTGATAACTTTGATGGTCAGAAAACTTCTCCTCGCCTCCTGCCCTCCGATCAAGAGCCATTTGAATAATCTCTGGAGTGGTCCCTGTTGCGAAAAGGAGTTGCCCTTCAGTAAACGCATAATACCAGTGCCATTCGGAGGGTGCCAAATTAGAAGTTTCTGGCACTTCCTCTGGAAGATCCGCCTTAAAGTTCGGAAACACGTAACTTTTGATCTCAACACGGTTGTGCACTATTGACTTACCCGGATAAGCACCTGTATCCTTAAGTTTTTCCAGAAACACTTCATCCATATAGATTTTCGCACTGTGTTCATCTTTCAGTTCATAGATGAACACAGGTATGGGGGGATCCCCTAAATTGAGAGAGAAACTCCATCGATCCGCCAAAGATTGATAAAAATCTTTCACCTGTTCGCGGAGCGCATCTCGCTGCGTTCGTTTTTCTCGGGTATCATCTGGAAAAACACTAAACCAAAATTTGCTTGTCTCAGTTAGCAAAATTGGACTTCCTTGAAAAGCGCAATTTAGAAAAGCGTTATTTGGGAGTTCACTGAGGAAGACCAGTTCATCGGATGCCTCTCCTAAAATTTTCAGAAATTTGTTATCGCTCCCGAATGCCAAGAATGGCTTGATTTGTATATCAGCACCTTCCATTTGAAATCGGACGCTTGCAGATTGCAGATGCTTGATGAATGCCATATTTTCTCCAGAAATACCTTTAAGGAACGGCACAATTACCGGGAACATCGAATTCTCATCTTCGTCTTCATTTTCAAGGGTTTCTATGATTGATTCCAATTCTTTCTCAAGTGGTTTGTCGAACGTAGCGATGGCGGTTTCAACATCAAAGTACAACGCCAACTGATCGTCGTCTTCCGATATATCGGTAAGAAAAGAGACATAATCGGGCTTTTGTGTGATAGCCTGTATTGTTCCGTTATAGGTGTCAATAATATTTTCACAGACTTCGCGCTGTTTTGTGAAGATGAGGATATCGTCTAAAATCGCTATAATCTCGCCATCTTCGCTGTCGTTCCAGTAGGTTATGCCTTTATATGCCGTGCGTTCATCTGCTTTTGTCACCTTTTCAACTATCTGTTTTATTGTTTCAGGGTCTCTTAGATGCGCGAGGACAGCGAATTGCAGCGGTTTCAAACCGGTAAGGACGGTCGCAAAATCTCGGTTCACATTAAATATCTCTTCCACCGCAATTAAATCCTCAAATTGAGATCCGAAGATACTCGACAAAATTGCCACAGACACATCGGAGGCTTGCGCGTGAGATAGAAGTTCTGTCTCCAATGTATTAATGCTGTTATCCAATTCAAGCAGGTTAGGACAGTAAATGAGTCCTAAAGTCTGTTCTGGAATTAGATGCAGGACACTATTCTTGGAAACAGGAACCGGTATGCTTTCTGATTTATGTGAAGGGTCATCCGTAGCGAGATCAGTTTCTGCGATACTTAGACGAACGCATAGAAGCGTTGTCATAAGAGTCAACGCGGTGAAGGATAAGTGCAAACATTTCTTAATCATGATAATTTCTCCTGAGGTGTATTAATCCTTATGGACGTATCCACGCTGGATTTGGACGTTAATTTTAACGTGAGTTAAGTTTAAATCTTGTTTATTTCTCTAACTGCTCTTTTTTCTCGTCAGACTCCTTTTCTGTCTTCAAAAGTGCCTGAATCCATTTTTCAAATGCTGCTGTGTCTTCAAAAAATGAACGCACAAGGGCGAATTCAGCGGGTGTCGCGATAGCACATCTCAAAAGTCCCTCTTGCGAACCGTGTTTCTCTAAACGTTCTCGCCACGCCTCATGGTAAACTTCCGTGTACATTTGTCCTTTAAGATTGGTAACCATCGCCATCTGCGTTATTTCTGACATGTGGGAAAACAATTCTGCTGCTGGATAGATTGCCATCAAGGGTTCCGCCAAGTGTTTGGTTTGGAATGCAATAAGCGAACCCGTTTCATTAAAAAACTTCGGATTCTCTACCGACGCTGAGCGGAGTTTGAAGTAGTAATCTGTGCAAACCGATAGTACTTCTGCTTTTGTTTTTGGGGGTAACGCTTTTTTGAAAGAAAACAGCACATCGGTTTTCTGCTTTGCTGTTGGCATCGCGGCAACATAAGCTGGAAAATCCTTATATGCTTTTCCCACTTCGGTTTTCAGATAGGTTAAGTATGGTGCGCTGGATAAGATTTCATCGAGCGTGCCGGGGTGCGGCAGAAGTTGGCGCAGCAATGCTTGCTGTGCGTCGGTCAAAGGTTTGCTCACCAATGCCTTGAGTGCCTTTTTGTCCTTTTCGTGCTGTGCAAATGCATCCTCTGCTTGTTTCATCACTTTTCCGACAAGTTCATTTCCGGTTTCCGTCTCAGGTTGATTTTCTGCTTCGCCTGCAACAACGCCATTGAAACAGGGAAAGAAAAACAATAGGAGTAGGATAACGCGTCTCATAGCAGTGATGTTCATGTTTAGTCTCATGGTTGAACCTCCGGTGGTAAGGGTTGTGGTGGGATTTCGCGCGGATTGGATTCTGATCGCGGTCCCTCTGTAGATTGTTTAGTAAGCCATTCTTCTATTTCGGTTGATGAGTTAAAACGTTCCAAAAGATAGTTTGCTGCGTCCTTATCCGCTTCAAGGAGTTTCAAAAGACCCGCATCCGTCCCATCTTGAGATAAGAGTTCTCTGATAGATTTTATCCGCTCTACCGACATCGGTGGTGGCGGTTCCGTTTGAGATTTCTCTGTTGCAACCACGCCGTTTTCGTTTGAAGAGGTAGATGGCGGCTCAGTTGATGCCGTAGCGGATGGTGTGGCTTGCAGTGTTGGAGTCGGCGTTTCTGTGCTTTGCGTTTCAACTTCCGTAAGCATTGGAAAAACTGTAGATATATCTTCCGGGACAGTATACTGGATGTTCTCTAATTCGCCGCCTACCAGAATTTGTTCTGTCATCCATTTCATCTGTTGACCTATCTCACCTTTAAAGTTGGCAAGTGCCCAGAATTGGAAATCCTGCTCCTTGAGGAGACCCATCGTAACAGCAGCCATTACCTTGTGAAAGTCGCCGGGTGTGTCAGCGACTATTTTATGGATGCGTTCCGCCATTTCCGCTTCATAATCCGCAGGTTCGCCTTCGGGAAAATGCTCTCGGAAAGCCTTTTGTGAAATTTCCGCCAAGTCAAATTTCGGACCGTTTTCACCCATAACGACGTTCATGAATTCTTGGAGATTGAAATCAGGAAATTCACCTTCTTCTAAACCCTCCATCTTTTCCTCCATGAACTGCATGGTGGCATCAAGTCGGGCTGCCATCTCTGGTCCCAAGGCATCTTTCATGCGTTCAGGGTCTTTTGAACGTAGTGCTTCTTTGAGTTTGTCCATATCTACGTCTGGCCCAAATGTTTCGGAGAGCTCCGCTTCGAGTTTCTCTACATCTACGTCTGGCCCAAATGCTTGGGAGAATGCATCGGTTTCAGTAAGCGGGTTTGCCCCGTTGTTTTCGGGTATCTCGGTTGGTTTGATACTTTCCTGAATCGATTCTGACTCAACGGGTGCCTCGGTCCTCGTGCTTTGTGTGCGTAAAAACGCCACCCCAATCAGAGAGACAAAGCACAATCCTATAATAATAGGGAACAAACGATTTTTCATGAGAGACCTCCTGTGTTTTCAATGTTATGAAACATCAATTGTTTTCGTTTTCAAGCGAGATGTGGAACATCCCGCGCTGTTCGGTAGCAATATAAAGTTGGTCGTTGTTGATAACGAAGGAGATGACACGATCTGGAACCTCTGGTAGGATCTGTTCCCATCTGCTTCGGTTGTTCAATTTGTAGACGCCAGTATCGCCAGCACCGTAAATCGCCGCGTCTGCCACAGCAATTCGGGCTATAATGCCGTGTGCACCTTCTTTATCCGTAATTGCGCGCCAGTGTTCGCCGTCTGCTGATGTTAGAACGCCTGCGTCTGTTGCGATGTATACCGTTGAATCTGCAATGACAATCTGGTTGAACCGATCAAAACGGAATGGCAGATTTGGCGTTAAGTCTTTCCATGTGTTCCCACCATCAGGGGAGCGCAAGAGATGGCCATCTCGTTTACCGACATAGACGATTTCCTCTGAAACAGCTATTTTGAACCCACTGTCAAACGGGTTATCAAGCGGTTGAGTGACATCTCTTAACCCTGTATCTGTCCATTTAGGAGCGCCGCGTGTCCACCGGAAAAGCCGCTGCTTGTATTCCACATAAAATGTATCGCCACTGACTGCGAACCCATCAGGATATGGATCAGATGGATTTTCAACATCTGTCTGCTGCGCTATATCTATCGAATCATCAGGTTTCTCACGATCCTTAGCGGAGTCATCCGTTATAGCTTGCTTCGATGCTATCCGCGATTCATTCTCCTGTGTCTCTATAGCGATACCTTCGGGAAAAGCGGGGACACCTTGAATTGGTACCAGCACATTACCACCCGCAGAAAGACGGAGAATACGCCACTTGTCTTTTTCACCTAAATCTGGTGTAATGCCGTAAAGCACACCATTAGAAATTAATAATTTAGGAGCGATTAACAGATTAGGCGGAGCCTCG
The DNA here is from genome assembly GCA_026706025.1 of Candidatus Poribacteria bacterium. Taxonomy (NCBI): domain Bacteria; phylum Candidatus Poribacteria; species Candidatus Poribacteria bacterium. The sequence continues at coordinate 53,642 of JAPOZO010000026.1, read as the reverse complement.
TCTTCTGCCGGTTTCAGAGTGAGTTCACCAGCATTGAGGGACAGTGTTTGCCAAGAATTTCCACCGTCGATGGATTTGGAGACCCCTGTCATAGTACTCGTGTAGATCGCGTTTTTGAATGCGACTAAGTTGAATATGTGAGTCCCGACTATCCCCTTCATAAATGGAAGCCATGATTTGCCACCATCGGTTGAACGTGTAAGCCCAAAAACGCTTGCTTTGATGAAGGTCCTTTCGTCCACTGTTACAGCAGGGGACATGCTCATCATCACTGAATTCATAAAGGCGTTCATGTCAAATGTATCTTTATCAAAATCGAAGCTGAGGTCTGTCCATGTTTTCCCAGCATCCGTTGAGCGGAAGCTGACCATAAATCCTAACGCTAAGAGTGTCTCATCGGCTACCAAGACTTTAACGCCCGGCGAGATTTTCATCGGAAGTGACTCGCTTGTAGGGGTTATCTCAGTCCATGAATCTCCTAAATCGGTGGAGTGAAAAATTTCCCATGAACTTGAAGTGTCGTTTGATGCAAGTTGCGCCATATACGTTGCCCTTAGTTCTGGGTCGGAGAAATTGGGGCCCGTCCCTACATAGAGATTTCTTTCAGAGACAGCCAAAGACAGAATGGCTTTGGTAGTATCCACCGGTAATTTTTTCAATGTGTCTGAATACAAGCGATAGAGACCTCGGTTTGTGCCAATGAACACTGTATTTTCAATAGCAGCGATTGCAAAATTGATTCTGTCTGTATCTTCATTGTCCAATAGAACCCACTGCTTACCAGCATCCGTAGATCGGAAAATCTGTTTGGCAAGCGCAAGGTATAATCCATTGTCCGTTATCACCAATCCGATGACTTCTCCTTTTGGACGCTCACCAAGCGACTGCCAGTTCTCGCCTCTGTCTGTTGACGTGTATACTTCACGACCGGAGACGAGATAAAGCGTCTCATCTCGCTCTGCCATCAGTGTGAGACCCTTAGATGCCACGGAGGTGTTGATCAGTGTCCACGCAGATGCGTTAGGGGACAATCTATAGATGCCAACTGCCGAAGCCGCGTACGTATCTCCTCTGGAGCTAAAAAATAAACCTGATATCATCCCGGCTTCTTGTGGACCGCTTGCTTGGACCCACTGCTGCTGTGTTGACGGGCGCGGCTCCTTTTCTATCTGCGCTGCACCGAGTGTAACAGGTTTTGAAAGTTGTGGACCGGAGGCACTGCTCTTACCCGTGGTCTCAAAACGTCCCGCTTGGTTCCGTAAAGCCGGTTTTGCCTGTGTGTCAAGCACGATCGGTGCGTCAATGATTTCAATGGTAGTTTCAGAGACTGCGTCTATGTTGTACGGTCTCTGGAAGCGCACGAGATATTGGGATCCGACCCCCATTATGAGAAAAATAAGAATCGCTGTTGCGGCAGAAAGTGCCACCGGTACTAACGGTTTACTACCAGATGGGGCAATGGGTTTCATACTCGAAATCTCGCGCATAATGTTCTCCGTCAGATGCGGCGTGATTTGAAAATGCTCCAAAGCCTCTCTTACTATCGGTTCCTCTTGCTTCAAGCGTTGCTGTGCCCGGCGGAGCCGACTCTTAATCGTATTCACAGACACCCCCAGAAACGCGCCAATCTCTGCAGCCGACATCTCGCTGAAGTAATGCAGTGTGATGACCGTCCGATCGCTCTCTTGGAGAGTTGCAAGCAGTTGTTTCACGACTTCGCGTTTGGCTTCTCCAATTGTCCGCTCGTTTTCTTCAACGACGTATCCAGAATACGTCGCTTTTTCTAACGCTGCACTATCTGTTTCCTCAAGGGACTGCGTCTGCAAACGCTTTTTACGCATCCACATCTTACAGTTATTAGCCGCTATGACATAAAGCCAACCCGTGAACCGCTGCGGTTGTTTCAACGTCGCGAGTCTCTGATACGCTTTCAGGAATGTATCCTGTGTAATCTCCTCGGCGATATGGAAGTCCCCGATTTTCCGCCACACAAGCGCGTGAACCGGCTTTTGGTATTTTTTCACGAGTTCACTGAAGGCACTATCATCGCCATCAAGAATGCGGTGTATGAGTTCAACATCACTGTTTTTCATGGGATCACCTCCGATTGATTTATAATGATGCTTGTTAGATGCGAAATGGGTGCATAGTTCGGAAAAAAAATTGGAAGATAATCAAAACTTACACCATAATGGTCTGTGTGCGTTAGACAGTTTTATATCATAACACACCCTAAAAGGATTCTAAAAAATAAAATGCAAACAGCCAAACCTATGAGGAAACTTCAATTCCCACAATGGCTTGGCTGTAATTGTAGCGCAGCGTTTTATTTTTTACTTGTTGTTCTGGTCTACTTTTCAAGGATCGTTTGCTGCGTAACACAGAAGGTTAACATCAGCGCACCCGCTCCGAAGACCACTACAATCGCGCGAATGAAAGGATGTTGTTTCCCTCGTCTGGTTACCTACTATTCTTTCTCAAGAGAGATGTGGAACATCCCTTGATGTTCAGTAATGATATAAAGTCTATCGTTATTAATCACGAGAGAGGTAACACTATCTGGCACTTCTGGCGAGATCTTTTCCCATTCGTCGCGATGATTCAATTTATAGACACCCTCGTCACCAGCACCGTAAACTGTTGTGGTATCCACCGCGATTTGATCAATGAGCGTGTGCGTTCCTACCTTATCGGTGATTGCGCGCCAATGCTCACCGTTTTCTGAAACCAAGACCCCCGCGTCGGTAGCAACATACACAGTTGAACCCGCAAAGGTTATATCATTGAAACGCTCAAAACGTAAGGGTAGACTTGAAGTCAAATCTTTCCATGTGTTGCCACTATCGAACGATTGAAAGAGACTTCCGTCGCGTTTTCCAGCGTAGACGGTTTCATCAGAAACAGCAAGTCTCAGATTCTTCATAAAGCCATCATTTTCGTCTCTGCTTTTATCTTCATCTACCAGTCCGGTGTTAAACCATTCCGACTCACCGCGTTTCCATCGAAGCAGCTGGCGCATGTATTCCGCGTAGAATGTCTCACCACTAACTGCAAACGCGCTCGGGTATGTTTCGCGTAGGGTCGTTTTATCTGCCCAATTCACCATATCTATGGTGGAAGGCGCGTCTTCAAGAGCGGGTACCCCTTGGAGAGGGACTAACACGTTTCGATTCACCGAGAGACGGTAAATGTGCAATTTATGCTCGGGGACTAAAGTTGATGCGGCGCCATAAAGTATACCGTCAGCGATTGCTAATTTGGGGGAAATTAGACTGTAGGGTCTCTCAGGTGGTTTCAGTGTGAGTTCGCCGGGATTCACGTCAACATTTTTCCAAGACTCACCGCCATCAGTGGATTTTGTCAGACCTTTGGAGGTACTTGTGTAAAATTCATTTTTGAGCCCTACTAAGTTGCGTATTGAAGTGCCGATTATCCCATTCGTAAATGAATGCCACGATTTTCCGCCATCGGTTGAGCGTGTCAACCCAGGAATTTCGACCTTGAAGAAGGTTTTTTCATCCACTGCTACTGCCGGAATCCAACTAAGCATCGTCATTGAATCCTGACCTAATTCTGTCCACGTTTTTCCACCGTCGGTTGAGTGGAAACTTACCATTCCTAATATCAGAACACTCTGTTCGACTGCCAAGACTTTAACACCCGACGAGATTTTCATCATTAGTGATTTGCTTGTTGGCGTTATGTCGGTCCACGAATCACCCAAATCGGTTGAATAGAAAACCTCCCATGTCCGTACATCGGAATTCATATTGCGCATAACCTCATCGAGGTGTGCCTGCATTCCTTCCGGGGCTTCTGCTTGAGAAAGGTCGCGTCCTGTCCCGACATAGAGATTATTTCCGGAGACGAACAAAGAGTGAATCATTTTTGTGGTAATCGGCAATTTTACCCACGTCTCTGAATGCAAGCGATAGAGACCTCGGTTTGTCCCGATAAACACTGTATTTTCAACAGCAGCTATTGCACTAATACGGATGTCTTCTATTTCATTGTTAAGTGGTGTCCACTGCTTACCAGTATCTGTAGACCGGAAAATACCTTCGTCTCGAAGCGCGAGGTATAATGCATCATCCGTTACCACGAGACCGACACCGACTCCCTTTGGACGCTCGCCAAGTTTTATCCATGTCTCACCTCTATCTTTTGAAGCGAACACGCTATTGGTAAAGAGGATATAAAGGGTATTGTTTCGTTCTGTCATCTGTATTCCGTGATCGTCTACAGATGCTTCTGGCGGAAGTGGACTAATGAGAGTCCATGCAGATGCGTCTGGTGCTAATTTGTAGATACCAATCTTTGTAACCGTATAGACATCGCCCCAAGAACTTGCCAATAAACCTGATACTCCACGCCCTTCTTCTGGTCCACTCGCTTGGACCCATTGTTGTTTTGTTGGCGGGCGCGCCTCCTTTTCTATCTCTGCAGCGGCAAGCAGAACAGGTGCTGAAACTTGCGGACCGGCACCAGTGTTTTTACCAATCGCATCAAAACGTCCGGCTTGGTTTCGTAAATCCGGTTTCGCTTGTGTGTCAAGGACAATCGGCGCATCAATGATTTCAACGGTGGCTTCCGATTGTGCCATCAAATTATATGGCTTCTGAAAGCGGGCAAGGTGTTCAGAACCGATACCCATTATTAGGAACATAAGGATCGCTGTTGCGGCAGAAACTGCCCACGGCGCGATAGGTTTGCTACTTGTCGGTACAATCGGTTTGATCTCAGCAACTTGCCGTATGATATTCTCAGTAAAGTTGGCAGGGAGTTGGATGCTGCCGAGGGTTTCGCGAATCATATCTTCTTGCTCCTTTAAACGGTTCCGGGCGCGTTGCAGGCGGCTCTTAACTGTATTCGGGGATACACCCAAGAATTCGCCAATCGCCTTGCATGACATTTCGCCGAGATAGTGAAGGGTCATAACCGTGCGTTCACTCTCCGGCAGTTTTTCAAGGAGGTTTTTGACAATTTCACGGTGATGTTCAGCCGCCTCGGTTTCACGGTGCTCGGATTCATAATTAGCATAAAACGATTTTTCGATTTCTTCTATTGGCGTAGTTTCTATTGATTGTTGACGGATTGCCGGTTTGTTTCTTTGGATCCAATTAAGACAAAGGCGATTCGCGATCACATAAAGCCACCCATCAAATAGGTTGGGATTCTTGAGTGTTGGAAGCTTTTTATAGACTTTGAGGAAAGCATCTTGCGTAATTTCTTCGGCAATGTGAAAATCCCCTATCTTCCGCCATATCAGGGCATGAACACGCCTTTGATACTTTCGGACTAAGACGCTGAATGCCTCGTCTTCACCTGACAAAATCCTGTGAATCAATTCAACATTATCGTTGACCATTGGAATTCTCCGTAATTTCTGTCCATCACCAATATGAACTTATAATATCATTTTGCTCTTTAAAGTTAAAGACACAATTATATACCCGAACGGTTGCATAATACCGAAAAAAATTAACTTTTAACCTTGTAGCATAGGAAACCGTATGAGGTTTAACAAATAAATTGGGTAATTGTCCCTACGCGACGTGCGATAATGCACTTCGCATTTGGGCGTGTACGCCGCAGAATCGCACTACTACGAACTGGTTCACTTGTTATCACACGTCTTAGCATTACCCGATTAAATTCTTAATCTTCATTTGGTTTCCTGTGGCAGTATAGGACGCAACTTCACAGTAATCAGTTTGCGGTGCAAAAAAAAAAACGTATCCACAAAATACTTGTGGATACGTTATAGTAAAGTTTAGAATTAATAGGACACTCTACACCGGTTCGGTTAGGAAACCGAACCTACCGGGGGGAGGAAAGTGTTTCTTTATTTTTAGGTTTCACTATAAAAAACGATCTACGGCATCGGCTACATGCCAAACATCATTCCAAACGCTTGAAAGAGTGGCTTGAAATCACCAAGGGTGAGAAGCAATTTTGCATCAATGCTGTTGTCCCGCGCTTTGGCAGAGAAACCGATGCTATAGTTCTCTGGTAAGCTCATGAACGCACCAGAAACCATTTGTATCATAGCTGCACTATTTGGATCTGCTATCCGCTCTGCCACTGGCAGGATACTTTTAAACGCGGTAATTGGAGAAAATGCCAGAAGAACGTTATTGTCAGTACCTAATCTACCCGTGAGTTTTTGATAACTCGGATGTTCGGAGAATTTCTCATCATTTCCGGTGCGCCTATCAAGCGAGGCTTGGATCAATTGCGGCGTGGTCCCTGTTGCGAAAAGGAGCTGCCCTTCGTTAAACGCGTAATACCAGTGCCATTCTGGTGGCATCTGGTCAAACGGATCGGACGGTGTTACGCCAAAAACCTCATTCGGATTCGGAAAAATGTAACTTTTAATCTCAACCCCGTTGTGCATTGTAGATGGACCTGCGTAAGCATCTTTGTAATTGAGTTTTTCCAGAAACACCTCGTCCATATAGGTTTTTGCGTGCTGTTCATCTTTCAGGTCATAGATAAACAGAAAATTAGTTAAAGTGCCATCCCCAAAGCTGGCAGAGACACTCCATCGGTCCGCCAGAGATTCATAAAAATCCTTCACCTGTTCGAGGAGTCGATCTCGCTTTTCTTGTTTATCTCGAATGCGTTTTGGCGTAAAATCTAACCAAGATGTGCTAATCTCAGTTTGCAATTTTGAACTCCCTTGAAAGGCAGCATTCATAGCGGCACGGTTTGGAAGTTCACCGAGGTCTGTTAATGCGTCAGCTACCTCTTCGACAGCGTTCACGAATTCACTATCCTTTTGAAATTCGAGAGATGGCGTGATTTGCACATCGGTTCCCGCTATTTGTAACCTTGTACTTAAAGACTGCAGCTGCTTGATGAACACTATCTGTTCTTCCGATATATTTTTCAGGGACGGTGTTATTGCCAAGGATACAGGAGAATTATCAAGGTTCTCTATCATTGATTTCCATTCTTCTTCAAGTGAACTATCGAGCAAAGCGATAACGCCTTTGAGGTCGAAACAGACACCTAACTGATCCGTACCTTCAAACATATCAGTAAAGAAAGATTGATAGCCTCGGTTCTCTGTGATAGCTTGTATCGTTCCATTATGGGTATCAATAACATTTTCACAGACCGCGCGCTGCTGTGAGAAGACGAGAATGTCGTCTAAAATAGCAAAACTGTTGCCATCGCCGTTTTCGCTCCAATAGGCAGCGTTTTTATATACTGTTGGTGCGCTTCCACCGGTTTCCGTTTCAATCACCTGTTTAACCGTTTCGGTGTCCTTTAAATGAATAGCTGCGGAAAGCTGCAGCGGTTTCAAACGGGTAAGGAAGATTGCGAAATCTCGGTTCAAATCCAATCCGATGGCTTCAAAGTCGGCTAAACTCTCAAAATTAGCACCGAGGGCACTCGCTAACATTTGGGCGAGAATTTCGGGTGATCCTGATTGCGGTGACAGGTCTGTGAACAGTGTGTTAATTTTGTTGTTCAATTCAATCGCGTTGGGACAATAGATAATGCCCAAGGTTTTTTCTGGAATTAGATGTAACACACTGTCGCTTGAAACAGTAGGTGAAGGCGTTCCTGCTGCTTGATCGGACGCTGCGTTCCTAAAGCATACTGTCAGACATGTTAACACTATAATGAAGGATAACCGTAAAAATTTCTTTTTCATTTTTCTCCTCAAGATAATGCCGCGTCGCATTAACCTTTTTCGTTTCCAAGCGAAACGTGAAACATTCCGCGCTGGTTGGTAATAATATAAAGTTTGTTATTTGCGAAAACAAGTTCTCGAATGCCATCAGGAACTTCTGGGGAGACCTTCTTCCAGTTACCACGATTATCCAAACGATAGGCACCAGCGTTGCACACCCCGTAAACCGTAGTGTCATCAACAGCAAGACTCGCAACAATAAGACGCTCGCCTTCAGTGTCAGTAAGCACACGCCAGTGTTCTCCGTTTTGTGAAGTTAAGACCCCTTTGTTCGTTGAAACGTAAACCGTTGACCCTACGAAAGTAATCTCTTTGAAACGTTTAAATTGAAGCGGCAGGTTTGGCGTAAGGTCTTTCCAATTGGTGCCCTCATCGAACGATTGAAAGAGTTTACCGTCTCGCATACCGACGTAGATAGTTTTTCCCGAAACAGCCAACTGAAATCCTTTACGACTGTTGCAAGGTTGTTTTCCAGCATCTGTGAGGCCTGTACTGACCCATTTCCATGTGCCAGGTTTACATTTGAAAAGTTCTCGCCTATACTCAATATAGAACGTCTTATCGCTAACTGCAAGCTCGCCGAGTGTCACCTCACCTGCTAATAGATCCTTTGAGTCAAGTCTGTCATCATATTCAAAGGAGGGAAGTCCGCGAACGGGGCTGAGCGTATTACCATCAGCAGACAACTGGAAAATGCGCAACTTGCTTTTTCTTGTAGGTGCACCGAAAATGTCTCTTTTGCCTTTCTCAAGGAAAACCCGGTAAGGGACATCGTCAGCGACAACTAATCTCTGATTAGGAAAATCAGGATCGCGAGGCGAATTCCAACCGGCCCTGAAGTTAACAGAAGTCCACGTCTCGCCGCTGTCACTTGATTTGACAATTTTCCAGTCGTTGTGGACGTAGAGCGCGTTTTTGAACGCGACTAAATTCCGCATGCCGGTGCCTATCATTCCCTGCATAAACGGGTGCCATGATTCGCCGCCATCGGTCGTCCGATAGACTTCATATTTACCTGCATAAAAGGTATTGTCGTTGATTCCTGCAGCCGGGGTGTAACTGGGGGTATACGGAATTTCTCCGAGGGCCGTCCATGTTTGTCCATCATCCCTTGAACGCATTCCATGGCGACCACCGGCTACTAAAAGCGTCTCATCCGCAGCGATGAGTTTGATGTCTATCGCTTGCCGCATAGCGAAAGGTGCGTTTTTGGGTGTGATCTCAACCCATGAATTGCCCAGGTCGGTTGAACGGAAAAGCGTCCAACGGGTTTTGCCGCTTGTGAGTGATGCTAAGTGCGCCTTGACTTCGGCATCATCTATCGTGAGCTCGGATGGCTTTATCTTCATCCGTGAATAATCGTGGCACGCTGCCACATAGAGGGTGTTCCCAGAGACTGCCAAAGAGTCAAAGGAATCGGAGGTATTCGGAGGCTCTATCGGCAATTTTTCCCATCTGTCCGAATGAAGCCGGTAGAGTTCTAAGTCCGTAAGCACAAACACGGTATTGCCAATAGATGTAGCCGTGGTAATTTTGGGGGCTGATGCTTCTGCGTCAAACTTAAAGCCGTCGTTGAAGGCTGTCCACTGTTTACCGGCATCCGTAGATCGAAAAACACCTTTTTTGTCAGTGACCAGGTAGAACGCTTCGTCCGTTATGATCAACCCTTTTGCTTTGCCTGCTGGACGACTACCAAGAGGATGCCACGTCTTGCCGCGATCGGTGGAAGATAGCAGCTCTTTAACAGAGACAGTGTAAAGTCTATCATCTTGTTCTGCCATCGGCATTGGATAGAGTTGTCCATTCGTTACACTTGCATTGACGAGTGTCCACGTTTCCTTGTCTGGTGTCAGTCTGTAGATACCGATGGGTGAGGCGGCGTAGACATCGCCTTTGGCACTCGCAAGGATGCCTAAGATGGAAACGCCTTCTGGACCGCTCGCTTGCATCCAATGCTGTTCTGTTGACGTGCTTTTTTCATCCGCTACCTCCGTAGCCGCAGCCAGTACAAAAGGTTCGGAGGCTTGCGGTCCGATGCCACTGCGTTTACTGTCAGTTTCAAAACGACCGGCTTGGTTTCGTAAATCAGGTTTTGCCTGCGTATCAAGCACAATCGGTGCGTCAATGATTTCAATAGTAGTTTCGGATTGGGCATTTACGTTGTAAGGGGTCTGGAAACGGGCAAGGTATTCGGAACCTACGCCTATTAGTAGAAAAATAAAAATCGCTGTTGCAGCAGAGACTGCCCACGGCACTAACGGTTTACTGCTTGTAGGTGCTACTGGTTTTATGTCGGCAATTTGTCTCAGAATGTTTTCTGTGAAGTTGGCAGGTAATTGTACACTGCCGAGTGTTTCCTGAACCATGTTTTCCTGCTCCTTTAAACGGTTACGGGCGCGTTGGAGACGACTCTTAACGGTATTTGGCGATACACCTAAGAACTCACCAATCGCTTTGCACGTCATTTCTCCAAGGTAGTGAAGTGTCACAACCGTACGTTCGCTTTCTGGTAGTTTTTCAAGGAGGTTTTTGATGTATCCGCGGCGATATTCAACAGAGGCATTCTCGCGTTGTTCATCTTCGTAGGAACGGTAGGATAATCCGTCGATTTCTTCTTCGCTTGTGTTTTCTAACGATTCCATTTGTGGCTTCTGTTTTCGGTGCCAAGCAGTGCAGATCCGATCGGTGATAACATAGAGCCATCCGGCAAATTGATTCGGGTTCTTCAATGTGCCGAGCTTTTGGTAGACCTTGAGGAATGTATCCTGTGTCAATTCCTCTGCGGTGTGGAAATCGCCAACCTTTCGCCAAGCGAGCGCATGAACCCGCTTTTGGTGCTTCTTTACCAATATGGTGAAAGCATGTTCGTCGCCTGTCAAAAATCGATTAATGAGTTGTGCATCTTCGTTTTTCATCAGGTACTCCTCCCTGAACTATGGGTGCGCGTTTTTGATGCGCGGTCATTGAACCGCTGTTACTATTAATGACGCGATTTAAAATGCGAAAGGTTGCATAGTGGAAAAAAATCTATTAACTTAAGCATGATCAGCCCAAAATGTTTCTCTTGACATAACTTAGATAAATCATTATATTATAGCATATATGAAACTTCTATCTATAAACGTATCAAAACCGAAGCCTATTCAATACGGCGGCAAGACGATCCGAACCGGCATCTTCAAAGAACCGGTATCCGGCACCGTCATGCTCAGGGAAAAGAATATTGATGGCGACGGGCAAGGCGATCTGCGGGTACATGGCGGCACTTATAAAGCTATCTACGGGTATCCGTTTGAGCATTATGCTTATTGGCAACAGGAATTGCAAAGAGATGACTTGCGTTATGGACAGTTTGGCGAAAATCTCACCGTTGAAGGCCTGCTGGAGGAAGCAGTTCATATCGGCGATATCTTCGAGATAGGCGCGACAGTGAAATTACAGATTACGCAACCGCGCGTACCTTGCTTCAAACTGGCATATAAAATGGGACTGCCGGAATTTCCGAAACAGTTCTTAGAGAGTCGGCGCGTCGGTTTCTATTTCCGAGTGCTTGAAGAAGGCGAAATCACTGCTGGCGATGCAATCGCACGTAGTGAGATCGCACCGGAACCGATGAGTGTCACGGAGATCGTCAATCTCCGCTATTTTGATAGAGACAATCATGAGAAAATCGCACACGCCAGAAAACTACCTGCGCTTTCACCAAGTTGGAAGCGGGATTTCACGAAGATTTTGAACGGATGAATATTTTTAAAGCAACCACCAAACAAGAGACCAGCGAAGCAGCAGCGCACGTCGCCAGCAGAAAACTGCGAGAGGCACTTAACGTTAATGGACAAGCGAGTTTCATCGTCGCGACGGGCGCGTCACAATTTGACTTTCTCGCAGCACTGACTGCAGATGAGACGATTGACTGGGACAACACGACGATGTTCCATCTCGATGAGTATATCGGTATCCCTGAGACGCATCCTGCCAGTTTTCGCAAGTATCTGCGGGAACGCCTTGTGGATATTGTTCAGCCCGGCACGGTGCATTTTCTGGACGGTGAAGCAGATGAACCGCAAGCCGAATGCGATCGACTCAATCAGATAATCTCGCAGCATCAGATTGATGTAGCGTTCGTCGGCATCGGTGAGAATGGACACCTCGCCTTCAACGATCCGCCAGCAGATTTTGAGACAGAGGCTCCATACATCCTTGTGGAATTAGATGAGGCGTGTCGTCTTCAACAGGTAGGTGAAGGTTGGTTCACAGGACTTGATGAAGTGCCGAGCCAAGCGATCTCGATGTCTATCTGTCAGATTATGAAAGCACAGACGATTATTTGTACCGTACCAGATGAACGAAAGGCGGAGGCAGTGCGAAACTGCTTACATGGTGAGATTACGCCGATGCACCCCGCCTCTATCTTGCAAACGCATCCGGATTGCACGGTGTTTTTGGATGCTGGGTCAGCATCTCTGCTATAAGGGAAAGGTTAGCCCTTGCGAGCAACATTGACTTAGTGTGCCGTTTTAATCTGTCCCCAAGTGACAGCGAGTTTCTCTTGTGGTTCAACATCAAACGGAATCTGACCCAAGGCATAGAGGATTGAGCGGTGGACGAGTTCCCAACCTTCCTCTGTTACCTGCTGCCAAGCGGTGGAGTGGGGCCAGATGTTAACGTGTATCGCTTTCGTTGTACCTTTTATCGTTTTCGCGCCTTTCTCATAAACGGAAATGGCGACTAAATCATCATTGTCAGCGCGCACGGCTAAGATGTCAATATCGCCTTCAAAGCCACTGCACGTCATCAACTGTGCCGCAGGTTTGCTGACTGTGATGTCGCCTTTAAACCCTTCGGTTATCGGATGCTCGGTATCGACGATGGTCAGTTTGTCGCCTGCATCAGAGTTAAATGTGCCGTCTGCGGCAAACCCCATGTCGTCGTAAGTCCATGTCTCGGCGTTGACAACAGGAACAGCTGAATCTTTATAAGCGTCCAAAATGTTGCCACTCGACGTTGATTCTGAAATAAAGACCAGATCTATACCTGCGAGATTGACGGGGTGCTTCGCCAAGTGCTCATGCGGTTCGACGACGTATCCCCACTCTTCGAGGTATTCTATGAGGAGATCGTCCTTCGGATCCGGGGCACCCGATCCAACGAGAACGAGTTTTTCGCCTTTCGCTATAGCAGTGCTTGTTAAGAGTAGTAACATCAGAATGGGTAAGAACAGGTGACGATACATAAAAGAGTTTCCTCCTTCTGGAATGTGTTTTGGTAATGTGGGAACTTGAAAGCAGCCCTCGGATTGGACCAGTAGTGGGCAAATATCCGATTGTAATTGGGAATCGGAATTCGATCTCATTCTAATTCTAATCCAGGTCTGCCTATACTCTATAAGAACGAAGCGAAAATGTCAACGATTTTAATTTTAGAACCGTTCAATTTTTGTTGTTTGTACAAGATTTACAGAATGGGGTGTGTAGATGAAAGATGCAGTCAAGGTCGGAATCATCGGTGTCGGAGGGACAATCAGTAGCACAACTGTGATTCTCAATGGAGAACCGAATGTTCAACTCGTCGCTTTGGCAGACTTAGACCCAGCACGCAGGAAAAGTGTCTTGGGTGACATTAAAGGTGTTCGCCTTTTTGACGATTATCGACAGATGTTTGATGCCTGTGATTTAGACGCTGTCTGCATTGGACTGCCGACGTGGATGCACGCGCCAGTTTCATTGGAAGCAGTGGAGCGCGGGATGCATGTACTCTGCGAAAAACCGCCCTCAAACGATGCGGCGGAGTTGATACCCGTCACACAACTTGCCGAAAGCAAAGGCTTGGTCTATATGTTTGTTCGGCAATCTCGGTTCACAGCGCAGTTGATGGAAGGACGTAGACTGGTGCAAGCCGGTGAACTCGGTGATGTGTACTACGCCGAGACGCGGTGGATACGGACCCGGTGGTGTTCCGCCCGCGGATGGCGGCACGATAAGGAAAAAGGCGGCGGTGTACTCCTTGATCTCGGTATCCATGCCATTGACAATGTCTGGTTTATGATGGGGTGTCCGCGTCCGACAGAGGCAATGGCTGGGTTATATTGCAACTTCGCGCATCTCGCACCGCCTGAGCAAACCTATACCGCAGATGATGCTGCGTGCGGATTTGTGCGATTTGAAAATGGATGTACCTTACACTTCGCTGTCGCATTTTCGCTGAATACCACAAACCGGCACGCGCCGGCGAAAGGGAGCGATCTCGTCAAAAGTGAGACGCAAGAGTTTCACCTCTACGGCACGAAGGCAGGTCTTGAAAACGGGAAACTGCTGGTTGGAACACCGGATGGCGTTAAGGTCAAGCCCATGAAACCATCACCGCAGAAAGCAGATGATATAACGCTTCAGGCACAAGAATTCATCCGAGCGATTCGAGAAGAAGATGAACCGCTCAATCCCGGTTCGCAAGCGGTGATGTTAATGCAAATGCTTGATGCTGCGATGAAATCCAGTGAGAGTGGCAGTGCCGTTTCAATTCAGCCAATTTCATAATTCAAACCGGAGAATAGCAATGTCTACACAACACAATCAAGTCGGACTCACGGCACAGCAGAAGCATCAGTTTCACGAGGATGGTTTTCTGTTTGTTCGGGACGTACTGCCGAATGCGGCACTTCAACCTTTGATTGATGAACTGGCGCAGTGGGTTGATGATGGCACTCAGGCAGCAGTCAAACATGGAATCCTTGACCCATCGAATACTTATGACGACGCACCTTTTGAAATGAGACTGGGCATGGTATCAAGTGCCTGTTCCGATCCGAACTGGATTTGGAGCAACTTTTTCCGTGACCAGAAGATTCGGACTGCTGGGATGTTCATCCTCCGAACTGCGCCTGCCCTTCTTGATGTTATTGGATCCCTCATCGGTGATGAGATTTTGGCGCATCCACAGTTTAATTATCGCGCCAAACTACCCAATCAAGATATTACCGTCATCCCCTGGCACCAAGATTTGGCGTATCTCATACCCGAAGAAGCCGGTGAAACATTGGTTGTGAATGTCTGGCTTCCGCTTATTCAAGCGACAGAAGAAAATGGGTGCATGCAGGTCATCCGAGGTTCACACCGCTTTAATCTGATTGGACACAACTACCAAGATCCGACGCCTGGGCATACTGGTGGCAAGGGCATCAGCGATGCGGAATTACCGCCCGGCGACATCGTCACTGCCGAACTTGATGGAGGTGATGTCATACTAACGAGTGAACGGGTTGTTCATCGTGGGCTTCCGAACCGTTCTGACACTGTCCGTTGGAGCGTTGATACACGTTATAGTCAAATCGGTTTACCGACGGGTCGTGCATCCGTTCCGGGTTTTGTTGCTCGGAGTCGGGCAAATCCTGAAAGTATTGCCAAGTCTCATCACGACTGGAATCGTCTATTTGTGTAAAACTAATGCCCAAAGGTGTTATTACCAATTTTGGGGCGAAAACGCTTTATATATTTTCCGCCGAAACTCGCTATCACCACAATTTGAATGTGGATAACGCTCTCATTTTGTCTTCAATGTCGCCCAGAGGGTTGACAATTTTCCTTTAGGCGCGACGTTATAAGGTTCGATTGATTGAAAATTCTGGATCACTTCATCTGCTGTGAGCGGCCGATCATAAAAACGGACTTCATCAATCATACCCATGAAGTGCCCATGTGCTTTCCCCGGAAACTTTCTCGCGCCGAGATGGACAGGGGCTGTAAATGGCGCAAGTGCTCTCTTCTCCCCAAATCCATGATTGCTTGTAGAACCGGATACACCGTCTATATAGATAATTCTTTTCCCGCTTCCGCCGCTTTCATGTATCATATAGTCAATTGTATAAACAATGTGATGCCATTCTCCATCAAAAATATCCGCACGCATTGTACTACCATCACCGACACATCCTCTCCATCCTTCAAAGTTAAAGTAGTAATGAAGAGTTCCCTCATTAATCTCAAATTTATTTCTTATATTAATGCCATTGAGTTCTATTCCCCAATTAGGACATTCATCACCATGCGTATTAAAAAGCGTCATCCAATCCTTTTTGTTAGTGGTTTTGATCCAGGCTTCAAACGAAGATGTACCAATCCATCTACCAGAATCTCCAAGCGTGGTTAGGTTAACAAGGTCGCTGGCACCATCGAACGCAAGTGCCTCTCCTATCTTACCTGGAACAATTTTAGGATTTCCTCTGATTGCGCTGTTGTTGTCACCCCAAACATCTTTTGCTGTTTTATTAATAATGTGAACTTGATCAAAGGTCCAATAGCTGACAAGCCCATCTGTTACAATAGATGCCTGTGCCGTATTGAGTGAGAGAATACTGATGATTATCGTAAATGTCATAAAATGGATTCCGCTTTTCATTGTGATTGCTCCTTTTGAAAGTGTGTTAAAACAATCCAACTTGCCACCCATAACATAATTTTTGTGGTGGCAGCAAACCGATCTACACATTGGCAGATTTAGCAAGTTCCGTGCCAATCCGAGCAATACCATACTGGCGGAGTTTGCTACAAAACGTAGGGAAATCCTGCCCAAAAGAGGGCATTCTTTAGAGGCAACTGCACGAAATGGGGCATACCTAATAACTCAGGCTGTCTATAACCTTTTAGGTGCCAACTTGGGTTACATACTGATAAAAAATCTTGACATTTGCCAATTTCTGTGTTAGTCTGAACGGGTATGAAATTAGTTAGAGAAACTTCACTTACACTTAATTTAAAAGGAGATCACTTTTTATGCTATATCGGATATTACTTTCCGCATTGATCCTCGCTGGCTTAGTGCTGATGCCCTTCAGTGCTACAGCGTTGGACCTGAAGGATAAGGAGTTACTGCTCTATGTTTCTTTCAACGAAGGCAAGGGAAAAGCCATGGAAGATCTTTCCCCACATGGAAACGATGCAGAACTCGTCGGAGATGCGGATTGGGTTGATGGTAAATTCGGAAAAGCCTTGGGGTTCGAGCAAGCAGGCGAAGTCAAGGCACCTTATATTGAAATCAACGAAAAGAGTTTTACGGTAACAATGTGGGTCAAGCCAGCATTAAGCGGTGCCGACCAGCAGTGCGTTTTCTCACAGACGCAGGTCAACGCACAGAACACAAGCCTACATTATCGTATCTACAACAGCGGCACGGTTCGCATGGGATTTTATGCCAACGATCTTGACGCACCTGCCGCCGTCAAAGCCGACAAGTGGGCCCATATCACTTTCTGGTTGGATGTTAAAGGCAAATCCCGACAAATTTACATTGATGGTAAGTCAGTCGTAGAAGACGCTGGCAAAGCGGGGATTGAGTACCTTGGAACGGCTGGTGATACGATGGTCGGCTCATGGGGCGCGACCGGACAAAAGTTCAACGGGATCATTGATGAGGTGACGGTCTGGGATCGGGCTTTGTCGGAAGACGATATTGCGCGGAGCATGGAAGACCTAACTGCTTTACCTGTAGATCCCGCGGATAAACTCGCAACTACTTGGGCAAGTGTCAAAGCGTGGCGTTAGATTTCTATGCGCATTGATGTTCCTGTTGCATGTTGATGTGTACTATAGTAAAATCGGAAAATATGTGCGCCCTCCGCGAGAGTACCACATTACACGCTCGTAAGGGCTGGGTTACCCAGCCCCTACTATTATAAAAGCATCCTTCCTAAGTGTTTCTGTATCAGTCCTACTATCCGAAGTACTCTATTTAGACATCCCCGAACTTTTTCTGAAACAGTGAGACCGTATCGTGATCGGGATGGTTTGGCAATTCAGCCGGTGCCGTCCATTCTTCAGCCACATCTGTTAATTTCACAGGCTTACCATCGTTTTCCAGTACCGATTTCCAACCTGCGAGGAAAACGTTCGTTTTGTGCATAATTTGATCAAACGTCTGCGGCATTTCGTTGTGGAGTGCCATGTTCTGGAACGCCCAAATCGTTGGCAACCAGATTTCTGTTTTGTCATAGGGGTAACCGGTGCCGGTGTGGATTCTAAAATTCTCGCCGCCATAGGCTTCCTGCGTATGAATTTGTACTGTGCCCCAAGAGCCGCTTACTTGATGAAGTGTGCCGTAAAATTGTCGTCCATTGTCATCAACATGCTCCAGAGTGATAACTCCGGGTGGGCTATGCCAACTGTCGGCTCGGTAGGCGACTGACACGACCGAGTTTCCCGCTTCTGCGATCGCTTTGCAGACCATATAGACCCCGTGAATCCCGTGTGTCGGATAGTCGTCAAACGAATTGGTCGCCGTGTAGCAGACGACCTGTTTATCGCTTGCCCATGCCTTCGCGCGCGAGATAGCATCGTTATGTTCATGGCTTGACGGCGCAAGGATGGTCGCACCGCTTTTTTCTGCGAGTTCAACCATTTGCTGCGCTTTGGCGAGTGAGTTTGCAAACGGGCGGTTGATCAAGTTCGGCAGTCCTGCTTCGAGATACGGTTCGTGGAGGATATGGTTCCACGGATGATTATAGTAACCACCAGAGATCACGCCATCTACTTTTCCCAACATGTCATCAAAATTTTTAACAACTTCGCATCCGTAAGTTGCCGCGATCGCTTGTGCCTTCTCGTATTCAATATCCCAGCAGTGCGTAATTCGCATGCCTGTGAACGGCGTGTCTTTTTCGCCTGCGCGTGGGTTAATATGCGGTGCCCACAGCGGCATGTGCGAATACGAGTCAACGTTCAGGAATCCAACGCGGAAAGGTTCAGTGTTAGGTGCTTGCATGCTTGTCTCCTTTTGAATAGCAGTCAGCAGTCGGCTATCGGCTTTCAGTAAGAGGTGTATGATACGCGTCGTAGCCCTCTTTTCTGACTGCTGACTGCTGACGGCTGATAGCTACTTACATTGTGACCCAGGTCGAGCTGTTCTCACAAGACTCAACCGCTTTGTAAATGAACTGCATACCCCGCAATCCATCATAGACTGTTGGAAAATCGTAAGCCTCGGTTTCCATCGGGTCGCCATCAATGTATCGCCGGATGGCTTCGCCAACACCGACATAAATCGTCGCGAATGCCTCCAAATATCCTTCGGGATGCCCAGTCGGAATCCGTGCGCCTGCCGCTGCTGCCTCGGAAAGGTAACCCTGACCGCGGGTAAGCGTCTGCCTCGGTTCACCATAACGATAGAGTTCGAGATAATTCGGATTCTCTTGCGCCCATTTCACCGCGCCTTGTTCGGCGTAGACGCGGAGGGTGAGTCCATTTTCTTCGCCAGTAGCAACCTGGCTTATGCTTAAAACACCTTTCCCACCGCCTTTGAAACGGAGCAGGGCATTGACATCCTCATCTAGCACTCTGTCGGGAAGGAAGGTGCTTTTATCAGCACAGAGTTCGGTAATCGGGTCGCCGGTGACGTATTCGAGTAGGTTAACGCAATGCGTGCCGACATCGCCCATCGTGCCACCGATACCTGACTGTGCCGGATCCACGCGCCATGCAGCCTGCTTCTGACCGAGTTTCTCGTGTGGCACCATCAAAAAGTCCTGAAGGTATTCCACGATAACCTTACGGATTTGTCCCATTGAACCTTCAGCGAACAATGCCCGCGCATGCCGCACGAGCGGATGCCCCGTATAATTGTGTGTCAACGCGAAGACAAGCCCCGAATTTTCAACGAGTTGAACAAGTGCCTCGGCTTCCTCAAGACTATAAGTCATCGGTTTATCGCAAACGACATGGAAACCCGCATCCAAAAAGGTTTTTGCGATCTCAAAGTGGGAGATATTGGGCGTAACGATGCTCACGAAGTCGATACGTTCATTTTCGGGAAGTGTTGCTTCGGCAGCTGCCATCTCTGCGTAACTGTTATAGCAACGGTTTGGGGTGAGATATAACTCTGCCCCGGTGATCTGTGTGTTTTCCGGGTCCCGCGAGAAGCATCCAGCGACGACTTCGATTTGCTGATCGAGCGTGGCCGCGATGCGGTGAACGCCACCAATAAACGCGCCTTGTCCACCGCCTACCATACCCATCCGTAATTTCCGTTTCCAAGATTCCATAGTGATTCACTCCAGTTTGGTTATCGGTTATCAGTTATCAGTATTCAGTTAAAGAGCCTGCTGATAAGTATGAACCGTCCTTTAAACAGAAACCGACAAAGTAATCTTCAACTTAAGCCGAGGATGTCTCGGTTTCGCGCCGTATCCGTCTCGCCGCCAGCAAAGTCGTCGAAGGCGACATCGGTTGTTTCGATGATGTGTTTGGCAATAAACGGTGCTCCTTCTGCCGCGCCCTGTTCTGGACTTTTGACGCAGCACTCCCATTCCAGGACTGCCCAACTGTCGTAGCCTGCTTCAGTGAGGAGCGTAAACACTTGCGTGAAATCCACTTGTCCATCACCGAGTGAACGGAATCTCGCGGCACGTCCAGCCCAAGATTGGTAGCCACCATAAACCCCGACCCGACCTGTCGGACGGAATTCAGCGTCCTTAACATGAAACCCCTGAATGCGTTCCCCGTAAAGTCGGATGAAGTCGATATAATCGAGTTGTTGGAGAAGAAAATGGCTCGGATCGTAGTTGAGACAGGCAGCCGGATGGTCGTTCGTATAATCCAAGAACATCTCGTATGTCGCACCGTCGTAAATATCTGAACCCGGATGAAGTTCGTAGGCGAAGACCTGGCCGTTATCGTGTGCCAGATCCAACAACGGTGACCACCGCGATGCGAGTTCCTTGAACGCCTCTTCAATAATGCCGTCGGGACGTTGGGGCCACGGATAAACAGTGTGCCACGCGAAACCGCCTGAAAGTACCGGAATAACATCCAGTCCCATGTTCACTGAAGCGTGGATACATTTCGTCAATTCACCAGTTGCCCACGTTGTTCTTTCATCGCCGCGCAAGCCGGGTGGGTGGAACGCCTCAAACATGACTTCGTATGCCGGGTGTACAGCCAAGACCTGTCCAGCGAGGTAGCCCGCCACTTCCGTCGCTTCAAGCCCCATCTCCTTAAGTGTTCCTTTAAATTCATCGCAATAGGTTTTGGATTCAGCGGCTTTCCCAAGGTCAAGCACACGCTCGTCCCAACCCGGAAGTTGAACGCCTTTATACCCCAAACTCGCGACCCATCGTCCGATGTTTTCTATAGTGTTGTATGGTGCCTCGTCCCGCATGAATTGGGCGAGGAAGATAGCAGGACCTTTGATTTTCGGCATTGTTCCTCCGCTCTTGTATTCGTGTAAGTTCTAACAACATAAGTGGTATCAGTGTTGTTGTTAAATATACCACGCTGTTTTGAATAGACGAAAAATAAATTACCAAATGTTCATGAACTTTGGGTATAATATATAGAAGTCCCTATGAAATGTCAAGGGTTTTGGATTGTTCAGTTTAGCGAAAGGAATCAAAGTGTTGGAAAACCCTATCCACGGTTTGGCTGTCCGCGGCGTAACGAAACATTTTCAGCGCACCAAGCGGACGAAGAATAAACTCCGTTTTTATCAAAAGATTTTCAACTTTTTCAAGCGAGAGAAAGAGGTCATCCGCGCAGTTGACGATATTTCTCTGGAAGTTGGCATCGGCGAAATCTATGGGATTCTCGGTGCAAATGGTTCAGGAAAATCGACGCTGATTCGTCTAATTTCGACGTTACTTCTACCTGATGCTGGCAGTATTCACGTTTTCGGAGATGATGTTGTAACACATAGTCTGAAAGTGAGACAAGTAATGAACCGCGTCTCTGTTGAAGCCTCTTTCTTTAAACGGCTCTCTTCATCAGAAAACCTCATTTATGCCGCCCGTCTCTATGGCATCACTGCCGCGGAAGCCGAGCGAAAAGCAAAACGGATTTTAGAAAAGCTCGGCTTTGATGCGGACCGGATGGACGAGGAGATGGAGCAGCTATCGCGCGGCATGCAACAAAAAGTCGCAATTGCACGTGCGCTGCTGACAACGCCAATGCTCCTCCTGCTCGATGAACCGACAACCGGGCTTGATCCGAAATCTAAGCGCGATGTGCAAGCCTTTATTGAGGAGATCCGTCAAGAGCGGAATGCTGTGATCGTGTTGACGACACACGATATGGTGGAAGCTGAAAAGTTGTGCGATAAGATCGCAATTATTGATAAAGGGCGGTTTATCGCGGAGGGAACTGTTGAAGAACTCATCGCTAATACACCATCAGAGAACGGTGCACCTACGACGCTGGAAGATGTCTTTATCGCGTTGACTGGTAAACAGA
The DNA here is from genome assembly GCA_026706025.1 of Candidatus Poribacteria bacterium. Classification (NCBI taxonomy): domain Bacteria; phylum Candidatus Poribacteria; species Candidatus Poribacteria bacterium. The sequence continues at coordinate 31,730 of JAPOZO010000026.1, read as the reverse complement.
TTGAGGAGGACGAATAAGTAGTGCTGAGTCTTCTACGCGAAACTATTGTTTCCTATGCGTTCATTGAACGCAACTTCAATCTGTTGAAGCGGTATCTGAGTTGGGAAATACTTTTTTTCAGTTATTCTATTGTCAACGCCTTAACAATCGGCTTGATTATGGTAGGACGTGGCAGCAGTAAAGATGTGCTTTACCTCGTGATTGGCGCATTAATCTGGGGGTTCCTCTCGATTATGATGCGCGAGGTTAGTGATGCGATTACGTGGGAACGGTGGGAAGGCACGATTGAGTATACCTTTATGGCACCGATCTACCGGATCACGCATCTCGTCGGGTCTTGCTTCTTTGCGATCCTATATGGACTCTTGCGAACCGGTCTGGTATTGGCGATAATGCCGCTCTTTTTCGGTGAGCACATTGACTTAAGAAACGCGAATTGGTTGACAATGATGGTCACTGTTGCAATCTCAAGCCTCTCTTTCATCGGTATCGGTCTGATGGCAGCGATTTTCCCCTTACTCTCGCCAGAAAAGGGACAAGCTGCAACAGGTATCATCGAATCGGGGCTACTGTTGGTCTCCGGTATCTACTATGAAATTGAGGTATTACCCGAATGGATCCAACCGATTTCCAAAATTTCGCCTGCGACCTATACGCTCAAATCCATTCGGGCGGCGATGCTTGATAATGCATCGCTTGAGAGCCAATTAGGGAATTTGTTTCTATTACTTATCATCGGTGTGCTGCTCATCCCGCTCGGATTTTGGGTTTTCCATCTCGGTGAGAAGTACGCGAAACGCGTGGGGCGGTTAAAGCGGAGCGGGTAGGTTGTTATGTCCGCTTTGCGTTTAAATCTCAGGGTGCGATTTCGGACCTTACCATAGGTGTCAATTTAGGGACTTTTCACGGCATTTTGTGGGAACGTCTCTACAAATGCTGAAGAAACACCCTATCAAAAACCCCCTATGGGGCTTAGGTCTGTGAGGTTCCGTTTTTCTACAGAGATACTTAAAGAAACACCCAAGCAAATAAACCCTACAGGATTCAAGAGGTTTTTGAAGTCTTTAAGGTTTCTATGTAAAATCCGGTTCGGTTAGGAAACCGAACCTACCGGACCTGGTACCGAGGCAGTTATTTTTTCTAAAATTGACACTTATGGTGCGATTTCAGACCTTACCAGTAAATGTAACTATCTAACACGGAGGCGTGAATGTCAGGATATTATAGATCCCCAACAATATGTCAAGATACCATTGTTTTTGTATGTGAAGATGATTTATGGACAGTGCCAGTTGAAGGCGGTGTTGCGCGGCGGCTCACGTCGAATCTCGGTCTTGCGGGTTCACCGCGTTTGTCACCAGATTGTGAATTGCTCGCTTTTTCCGGGCGTGAAGAGGGACCGTCAGAGGTGTATATCATGCCTGCGCTTGGCGGTGAAGCGAAACGGCTTACCTATCAGGGGAGTAATGTGTCTGTTGTCGGTTGGGATGCTAATGGGAAGGATATTCTCTATTCAAGCGGCGCGGGGTTAGCATTTGATCCGTGGATATGGAAAGTTAGTTCGGACGGAGGAGAACCAGAACGCCTACCTTACGGTCCCGCAAACCACATTGATTTTGGCGATACCGGCGGTGTTGTCCTCGGCAGGTTGACGCGAGAACCCGCACGCTGGAAACGCTATCGCGGCGGTACGGCAGGTCAACTCTGGATAGACATTGAAGGCGATGGGCAATTTCAGCCCCTCAATCCTGTGGACAGTAATTTCACGACCCCAATGTGGATCGGCGAACGGATCTATTTTATTTCTGACCACGAAGGCGTTGGGAATATATATTCCTGCCTGCCTACCGGTGAAAACATTCAACGCCACACGCACCAAGATACCTACTACTGCCGTTTAGCACAAACGGATGGCACACGTATTGTCTATCACGCTGGCGCGGACCTGTTTGTTTATGATATTGAGAATGACACTGAAACCCACGTTGATGTTGAGTTCCGAAGCCCGCGTATCCAGCGACAACGAAAGTTCGTCAGGGCATCGGAGTACATGCAAGAGTTCGCACCAGCACCAGACGGTCATGCGTTAGCAGTAACAGTCCGCGGTAAACCCTTTACGATGGCAAATTGGGAAGGGGCAGTCCTTCAGCACGGTGAGCGTGATGGCGCGCGCTATCGCTTCACACAGTGGCTTAACGACGGTAAACGTCTTGTCACTATCTCAGATGCTGGCGGGGAAGAGGCACTTGAGATTCACACTCGCGATGGCAGTGCTGATGTCGTCCGCCTTGACGCGCTTGACATCGGACATGTCCGGGAACTGTCGGTCTCTCCGCAAACTGAAAGCGGTGAAAATGACACTGTGCTTCTCGTTAATCACCGTTTTGAACTTTTGCACATTGATTTAAAGACACACGAACTCCGTACGCTTGACAAAGGTCATTATCAAAGCATTCGAGGTGCGTCTTGGTCGCCTGATGGTAAGTGGTGCGCCTATAGTTTCGCACCGACAGAGACGACTCGCTCAATAAAACTCTGCAAGATTGAAACGGGTGAGACCTGGCTCGCCACTGAATCTGAATTCAGCGATTTCGCACCTGCATGGGATCCGGACGGGAAATACCTCTATTTCCTCTCCTATCGGGAATTCAATCCGGTTTACGATGCACTCCACTTTGATCTCGGTTTTCCTACGGCGATGCGTCCCTTGTTAATAACTCTGCAGGAGACTTTAGGGAATCCGTTCGTGCCGGAACCGCGTCCGCTTGAGGAGGAGAAAGAGGATAAGGACAAGGAAGATGAGGACGAAAAGCAGGACGATGGTGGTAAGGCATCTGACGAGAAATCTGAGAAGAAGAAGGATAAGCCTGAACCAATCACCATAGATGTAGAAGGGATTTCACAACGTGTCGTCGCATTCCCGTATCCACGTGGACGTTACGGACAGATTGCCGGTATTGAAGGCAAAGTGATTTTTACCGCGTTTCCGGGAGAAGATACACCGCCCAGTAGCGATAGCGGTGATGGACCCAGAGGCACACTTCACGTCTACGACTTCAAGGAACAGAAGAAGGATACGCTTGTTTCCGGTATTGACGGTTTTCGCCTCTCACGCGACGCTAAGACGCTCGCTTATGTAGCCGGAAACCGTTTGCGTGTTATCAGAGCTGGCAAGAAAGTTGAGAAATCCGAAAGTAGAGGTGGAACGAACCGACAAACGGGGTGGATCGACCTCAATCGTATCAAAGCCTCCGTTGTGCCTACAGCCGAGTGGCACCAGATGTATCGAGAGGCATGGCGACTCCAGCGCGATTTCTTTTGGACAGAGGATATGTCCGGTGTGGATTGGGAGCATGTGTATCAGCGTTATTTACCGCTCCTTGATCGGATTGCGACGCGCGGTGAGTTTTCGGACCTAATGTGGGAGATGCAGGGTGAACTTGGCACTTCACATGCGTATGAGATGGGCGGTGATTACCGGAGTTCACCGAACTATGCGCAGGGGTTTCTCGGTGCCGATTTTGCCTACGATGCGGAGAGCAATGGGTATCGTATCACGCACATTCCACGTGGCGATGGTTGGGAAGCGTCGAAGGATTCGCCACTCAACGCACCGGGCGTTAATGTCCGTAAAGGCGATATTCTGCTTGCGATCGGGGGGCAACGTGTCAGCGAAACCGTTTCGCCGGGTGAGCTGCTCGTGAGCCTCGCGAATCAGGAAGTCCAAGCAACATTCCAAAATGCGGAAGATGACGAAAAACGGGTCGTGACGCTCAAAGTGCTCGGCGGTGAGCACGAGCTACGTTATCGTGAGTGGGTGTCACAGAATCGACGATATGTCCACGAAAAGACGGACGGTAAAGTCGGGTATGTCCATATTCCTGACATGGGGAGGCGTGGGTATGCGGAGTTTCACCGCGGTTTTCTCACAGAGGTGAGTTATCCCGGTCTGTTGGTTGACGTGCGTTACAATGGCGGTGGGCATGTTTCGCAGCTGCTTTTAGAGAAGTTGTCTCGGCGGCGGATTGGGTATGACGTGCCGCGTTGGGGTACGCCGCATCCGTATCCAGATGCTTCTGTCTTGGGTCCGATGGTGGCTGTCACCAATGAGAACGCTGGCTCCGATGGTGATATTTTCTCGCACTGTTTCAAGTTGATGGAGTTAGGATTGCTCATCGGAAAACGGACATGGGGTGGTGTTATCGGTATTTCGCCGCATCAGACGTTTGTGGATAGAGGCGGTACGACGCAACCGGAGTATTCTTTTTGGTTCGTTGATGTCGGTTGGAGCGTTGAGAACTACGGCACTGATCCGGATATTGAGGTAGATTATCGTCCGCAGGACTATATCACTGATGCCGATCCGCAGCTTGACCGTGCAATCGAAGAACTCCTCCGACAGATGGAAGAGAACCCACCCGAACTCCCCGATTTCGGTGAGCGTCCGCGTTTAACGTTGCCCACGCTCCCAAAAGCGTGATATGATATGTATAATGTTATACGTGGAAAGGGATGTGCCTCTTGCTGGCACATCCCTTAAAAAATAAAGAGGATTAAACTTATGGTCCCGACTATAACGGAGTTAATCATAAAAATTGAGCAACTTGAGTGGGAGATGTTGAAACCCTTACGGCAGAAGAACTCCAGCAGCTTCAATTGGAAGAAGGGGTAAGTCAGAGGATAACATAGGTAGTCGTGCTATTATCGAAGAGCGGGAGAGGCGGAGCAAGTGAACTTTTTCTCGTTAGATTTAAGGCAGCATTTGCCAAAAGCAAATAGATGAGTGAGGTAGTCTGTATGGCAAAGACAGAAGTTGAAGTCCAATTCACATTCACACTTCCTATTGCTGAAAGTTTTCTGCAACATAAAACTGATGCAGAACGTAAAGCGAAAGAGGCATTTGTACTTGAACTGCTTCGGCACGGGGATATCAGTGCAGGTAGAGCTGCAGAACTCCTTGATATTTCTCGGTGGGATCTCTCAGACTTGATGTCTGAGGCTGGAATTTCTCCTTTTGCTGAGGTTACCGCTGAAGAATTGGAAGCCGAAGTTGAAACTGCCTTGAAGGTTTTGGATAGTCAAGATAATGAAGGTTGTCACGAATAGTACGCCGTTAATTGAACTCTCGAAAATCAAGCAGTTGAATCTTCTTCTAGAGGTGTACGGTACAATCCTTATTCCAGAGGAGGTTTACGTTGAAGTGGTCATTGATGGAACTGGGAAACCCGGTGCTGCAGAAGTAGAAGAAGCCCAATGGATCCACCGACAAACTGTGACAGACGCTGATCAAGTTAGGGTTCTTCAAAGCCAACACTCGCTTCATTTAGGGGAATGTGCGACTATTATCCTTGCTCAAGAAATTAATGCTGAACAGGCGGTTCTTGATGATAACGCTGCGCGACGGGAAGCAATAGCGCGAGGATTGCCAGTTATAGGGACAGTTGGTATCTTGCTTATTGCCAAAACCCGCGGCGTGATTCCGACTGTCAGACCGATCCTTGATGACCTTCGCGCTCACGGAACACGAATCAGTCGAAATCTCTATTACCAAGCAATGATGAAAGCAGGCGAATGATAAAAACAGAAATTAGTAAAGGGGAAAATGCCACTATGTCTATACTCTGTGCCAGTATAGACAGTTACTCGTTAAAATATTAAATTCTTGATACGGAAACCAAAACTGTTTTAGTCAAGGGAACATAGAACGTATGAGAACATGGCGCGCATATCTAACTGAACGGTTTGCTGCCAATCAAGAGGCGGCAATTCGGTATTTTAAGTTCTCTCTTGAAGAATACCAAGTTGACGGTGACACACCTTTGCTGCTGCTGGCACTGCGGACTGTCGTAGAATCACAAGGTGGGATTTCCGTACTTGCCAAGAAAACTAAAATTGCTCCAGAAGCTCTCTCCGACATTTTGTCCAACGACGAAGCACCGCGGATTGATACGCTCAGCACTATCTTCAACGCACTCGGATGTCAGCTCTCGATTGAACCCATAGCAGACACAGATCATCGTTTTAAACCCAAGTGCGAAGAAGGAACAGACGTAAACGCGGTTGTGCAGAAAGGCGTGGAGCAAATAGGTGAACCGCCCCCACCCACTTTGTCACAATAGCACGTAGGTTGGGTTGAACGGTTATCTTACTGAAAGCCTTAGAAAGAAAATAACTTTTAAATTCACCGAAGAGCTTAAAAATTACCAAGGTCCGAGTGAAACCCAACGTATTCCTACATCAGCAGCGTTTTAGGTGTTGGGTTTCGCCATCTCAATCTAAACGGCACCGAAAATCAAAATGCTCTGTATAAACTGACGAGTTCTTGGTCTTTTACCGCTCAACCCAACCTACGGAACACTCGAATTCTAATGTTGAACTCCCTTAAATATATCTTTATTTTCAGAGAGGAACGAAAATACTATGCATATCCTCTGTGCCAACGTAGGTAGTACCTCGTTCAAATACCAAATTATTGATATGGAAACCACGACCTCTCTCGTCAAGGGAGGTGTGGAACGTATCGGTAATTCGCCGTCTGCCTTTACGCATGCCGTACCGGGGAAACCTGCGCGCGAAGGCGAAATTGATGCCCCAACACATACGGCAGCAATCGCGCACGCAATGGAACTGATTACCGATGCCGAAGTCGGTTGCTTTGAAGACTTAGGACAGTTGGACGGGGTTGGATTCAAAACTATTCTCGCCAAAGGCTATTGGCGTTCGGCACGGATTACTGATGATGTGATCGCTGCGCTGGAGGCATCCACGCCGCTCGCCCCGATGCATAATCCTGCCTATATTGCCTCCATCCGCGCCTTTCAGGAGCTGCTGCCATTGACACCCCTCGTTGCAGTCTTTGAGACGTGGTTCCATCAGACGATTCCCGATTACGCCGCTGAATTCGGAGTGCCTCGCTTCTGGGTAGAACAACACGACATTCGTCGCTACGGCTACCACGGCGCGTCCCACCGATATATCTCTGAACGCGTGCCGCAATTGCTCGGACGAGAATCGGGACAAGGGCTGCGTATTATCTCGTGCCACCTCGGTGGGAGTTCTTCTCTCTGCGCCATCAAAGATGGTGAGTCTATTGATACATCGATGGGAACGTCTACGCAATACGGAATGATTCAGTCTACCCGTTGTGGCGAGTTAGATGCATTTGCCGTGTTGTATATGCTCGATAAAGAGGGATACTCTACGGATGAGATTCGTCGTCAGCTGATTGAAGATTCGGGGTTGAAGGGCATCTCTGGCACGAGTGGCGATATGCGCGATGTAGAGGCAGCGATCGCCGCAGGCGATGATAATGCGCGTTTGGCACTGGATACTTACGTTTATGGCGTGAAGAAGTATATTGGCGCGTATATCGCCGCGCTGGGTGGTGTAGATGTGATCGCTTTTGCGGGGGGTATCGGGGAGAAAAGTGCTACAACTCGCGCGAAGATTTGCGAAGGACTTGAGTGGTGCGGTATTCATTTGGATGCCGTGAAAAATGAACAAGCGACGGGTGAGACAGACCTCTCAGCAGATAAGAGTCGTGCTAAGATTCTGGTTGTCTCTACGAATGAAGAATTAATTGTGTCGCGTGAAACTGCAAGGGTTCTCAAAGCGGGTAATTGAATTGATGGAAGTCGCGGGTGCCGCTCGCTCTTAGAAAAAGAATGAGACCATTTCACATCAGGTATTCTCGTTCTCGAAAAATTCGGATAGCGAGCCACAGCAAACCTACTGTTAGCAGGAAAATTACGAGGAGTGCTACCCACGCTGGCACTGGCGATGTTCCAAGAAGGTCAGTTGTTAGGCTTCGAGACAGCTTGTAATGCGGGAATACAGTGAAAAGGTAGTGTGATATAGAGAGCCTCTTGATTCCCGCCTGTAGGAATGGTGCTGCGGTTATACGTTCCCATCCCAACACAAACAACAACCCCCATAGAACAGGATACTTGAACTTCGCTGCTAATGCAGCGGCGAGTGCTCCATACGTTAACAATGACAATGCCATTGATGCGGTATAGCGCAGACTCATACCTATATGATACACCACATTTTTATCAAGTTTTGGGTGTGTTGCGACAATACCGGTTAAAATCAGATGGGAGCAGGCTATGATGGCGAGGGTGCCAACGAGATAGGCAGCAAACTTACTGAGTAGGATTGTCGATTTGCGGAGCGGTCGCATCTGAAGATAGGTTAACCCTTTACCGTCAATTTCGTCAGAGATGATTGCGGTCCCATAGAAAATTGCGCATAAGTTCACCAAAAGTCCATACAGGATTAGCGTCATCTGTGGTATGAACCTGTTGATGCTTACCCTGCCTCCCACTGCAAACCGGAATATGAGAGCGATAAAAAGCGATAACGCGCACCCGAGCAAAATCAGCACAGTTCGCCGACTCCAGAACATCTGGCGCAATGTCACTTTGAAAAGTAAAAAGTAAGCAGGGAATGTGTTTACTTTGGTTGCCATCTATAGCCTTTCGCGGGATGAGAATCTTAAACAATATTAACATTAATCTGTACATTTAGCAAATCATTTTAGGATTATAGCAATGACATCGCATTGTTTTTTCGTTTAAAGATCGGATTGCAAAATTAAATGTAAATATGCTATGATACCGTATCAATCATGAGATTTTCGCGTGTTATAGTAAAACCTATAATTAATTGGGTGCTCTCAAACAGTCTGAATGCCTATAACAGGCATTCAGACTGGCACAGGAGACCAACAGTCTATGCTACAAAGATGTCCACTTATTTATGGGCTTCACTACAAGAGGAACCGGATGAGTGTAAGGTTCTATTGTATGATATTGGAGGATGTAACGATGAATCAGCATGATTTCACCGTCACCGATTCAGAGATTAGTTTTTTCGAGACGTTCGGTTATCTCAGTTTTCCGCAACTGATGGCGGACCGGATTACGGCGATCCAAGACGCTTTTGAAGCCGTCTGGGAGGAAAGAGGCGGCGGACATGACGGTAAACCGCACGAAGGTACTGCACGTTCCTGTATTGTCCCGTTCATCGATCAGAGTGAAGAGTTGTCATCACTATTGGATGACCCGCGGATTTTGGCGATTGCAAAAGCACTCCTCGGTGATGATTTCAACTACATGGGCAGCGATGGCAATTTCTACGTCGGTGATACCGGGTGGCATTCGGATGGTGGACATAAGTTAGAAGATCCGAGGCATATTAAGATTGCGTTTTATCTGGATCCGTTGACTCGCGATACCGGCGCGCTCCGCGTCATTCCAGGGAGCCACCTCTTCGGCGATAATTATGCCGATGCCCTGGCTCAACGAGTTGGTAAGAGCCAAGAGTTGTGGGAGATGCATGGGAAAGATGTTCCTGCAACAGTCTTTGAGACGACGCCCGGCGATCTGGTGCTGTTTAACCATAATACGAAGCATGCTGCTTTCGGCGGAGGCGCACGTCGGCGGATGTTTACGATGAATCTCTGTCAACGCTATCCTGATGAGAAATTAGATGCGCTACAGGCATATATCGCCGGATCTGCGCGCTTCTGGATTGACCGGAAATATGGTGAGAAGATGATACGCACGGCGACACCAGAGCGGTGGATACATCTTGAACAGGTTAGAGCAAATGACGGGCATTTGGCGGAACTCTCACGCCAAGCACAAGAGCGGATGAGTGAACCCTCACGCGGCTAACGCGTGTTGCCAGGTTTGCTGAACGAACGCGATGGATTCTGTGAAGCCTTCCCGTCCTGAACGGCTGGCTTCCTCGATACTGAGCCAGCCATCATAGCCTGCTTGTCTCATGCGAGAGAAGACTTGCGGAATGGGTGATGCCCCCGTACCGACGCGGACAGGTTCAAATACACCGACTTCACGCAGATCGAAAATATGGACGACAACAATGCGGTGGACAACCTGCTCCAGAAGTGCGAGAACATCTTCACTGAGAACAAGCGGGTTCGCGGTGTCAAAGCAGACCCCGAGCGGCGTGTCGGAGAGCGCATCTAAGATTTCCAAGAATATTTCTGTCGGTTGTGAGAAGTCCCAGTAGTCCCAGGGCGCGCCTTTCGTATGGTTCTCATAAGCGAGCGTGATGCCGTGTTTCTCCGCTGCGTCAAGCGCGCGTCGAAATCCATCTGTTACCCATTGCACGCCTGCCGTGCGTTGGGTGCCGGGATGGTCTTGCCCTGCCGTCACACGAATAAATTCCGCTCCCAATGCTTTCGCGAGTGCGATGTCAGCCTTCAAATCTGTTAGTTCTTGTGCGCGTTGTGCGGGGTCGGGATGCGTGAAGTCAGAATAGCAGGCAAGCATACACGGGGTTATATTGTGATTTTCAAGGACGGCGCGCGTCTGTTTTATCGTTTCCGCGTCGCGCTTTGGGAAGAATTTAATACTGAAATCGACAGCGTCTAACCCTAATTCGGCACCGAATTGAATCCAATCGGCGACAGTACTATTTCCTGTGAAGATGTCGTTGTAAAGTGAAACGGGAAGGCAGCTTAGTTTCATTGTTAATTTCCTTTCTTCGCTGGACAGGGTTTGATGAAGATTAAAAGATTAATTCAGTAATTTATTGGCGAGGTCCGGTGCGGTTGCGATGCAGATCGCATCTGGGCGTGTACGCCGCAAAACCGCACCATAGGTGTCAATTTAGTCCCGTAGGTGTTTTTGCTTGAGTGTTTCCCCTAGGTTGAACGGAACTCAGAAGGTAGATATATTTTCTAAATACTTCTCGAATCCAGCGGGTTGTCGTCCGTAATCAAGAACGCAGTGAAACCCAACTTCACACCGTCAAGGTCTCGGAAACCGCTAATGCGTTGGGTTTCTCTCGGTTTTCTGCTTGGCGTACTATCTATAGTGCGGGTTGATTCTTGTGTGCCTTTTCAGGGTTTTGGGAGTATCCGTTCAACCCAACCTACAGGATTATAATAACTGATGGCTGAAGACTGACAACTTTTAAAACATAAACCGATACATTGGGCGTTCTAAAGCGATGCCGATGAGTGTCCAGATTGCTCCGACGAAAAACTCTCCGATGACCAAACCGATGAAGAACGGCATCGCGCGGCGATAGGTTCGTAAACCGCCTGCCTGAAAGAGAATCGCTTTCATCCCCCACGACAAGAAAATCGAGAACCAATACCAACTTGTATTCCAGAAACTCAGCGAGAGTGCGTAGCCTGCAGGATGGAAGGGCCACCAGATAAATCGACGGCGTAGTACCATCAAGAGCGTCGTTAAGGCGATGGCACCACCAGAGGCAGAGACAGCACCAACGTCTATAGATTGTGGGTTAATGAGCCACTGCTTCAACTGCTCATAAGTCCAGCGACACTGTGCTTGCTCGCCATAGACTGCGCCACCGTAGTAATAGCCTTGTGCATAATACGCCCACGCTGAGGAAATTGTTGCGACGATAGTCACCAAGATGACAGCTACGATAAAGCGGTTATGTGATAGTCCGCGAACTTGTGCTACCTTGAAACCTTCTAACATAATCGGCATCGGATGCGAACGGTAGGAACGGTTGAAGCCGTGAAACATGCTGAAGGTCGTTAACCCCTCCGCACCGATACGCCGTGTGCCGAGAAAAGAGACGAGTACCTTATCCGGTCGCCACGGCACGTCATGCGCTGGGGGTCCGACTTCTGCCCGAATACGTGTGATCGCAATCGCTAACGCAAAGAAAAGCGTGAAATAACCGAAGATACTGAAGATCGGCGTGCCTGTGCTTTTGAAGAAGACAAGGATGAAGATGCTCCCGATGATCAAGCCGATGATTGCATATCGGATATGTGTCGAAGGTGTACCGGTTGGGTCAAGTTCGGTAGGGTTGCCTCGGAAGGCGTTTTTCACCTGTCGCGCGATGAATTTCCGAGTCAGCCATATTGCAGAGACACCTAAACAGAACCATGCGCCGAAGGATTGCGCGTCGAGAAATGGGAATCCCGGTAGATGCCCGATGCCTGCCATCGTTCCCCAGACGCGCGTGATCTTATGAAAAAGATAGAAGAACCAGATAGAGAACGAAAGCTCCAACGGTATAAAGAAACTCATCCCGATCGCAAAAGGATAGACTGCAATAGGCAGCCTACCGATAGCGTTCAGGGGTTTCGTCTGAAAGTGTTGCCCTAAATTATAGAGGCTCCCACCTAAACCCGGCACAACAGGGAACAGAAAATGGAGTCCGTTAAGGAGGTTCATCCCACCTGCGAGGACTGCTGCTAACAGAAATAACCGATTGCTCAGGAGCGTCCGTCCACCGTTTTCTGTTAAGTGCAGTGGAATTTGAATGACAGGATAGCTGAGTTTTTCGTGGTTCACCCATTGGTGCCGGATGAGAATCGTGATACAGAACATCATGCACGTTAGCACAATGATCAAAGCCGACCACCAGAGTACGGGTGTCATCCAGAGTTGTAGGTGTTGGACGGTGTGCAGTGAGGCATCGCCTTGATAGAAAGTTGCCAGTACACTTCGCTCTTTGATCGTGAGCCAATCTGGCATGTGTCGGTGGAATAGTTCACCCCATTCATTCTCTGGACTTGCGAACCAGATAGGATAGGTGAGGAGGGGCCACAGTATCTGGAGTGTGTCGTGTCCAGCGATAGAGGAGGCGATGGATACGAGTAGATAGACTACCATCAATTCCGCATCGGTGAGACTTGCATTTTTTCGAATTGTGCGGAGCAACGGGTTTAACGCCATTAAAACCAGCACGACAAAGATGACGTTGAAGTAGACGGTTGAGACGGTAGGAAAACTCTGACCTGTGCCATAACCGCTGGGACCCCAATTAATCATGAGCCAGTAGGAGTTCGGGATAGTGATGAGGAGTGCGAGCAGCACAGCGCGGAGGCTGACTTTTGGCGTAGTTTGCGAGCCAAAACTTGCTCTACTAAAGTTGTTTGACATGCTTTGAGTTTCCCAATTTCATTATACAGAGAACGTGGGAAATTGTCAACTGCGCGGAAAAAAGAAAGCCCATGACGATTGCATATTGGTGTAACTTGAAAGCCAATATTGCAAGCATGGGCTTTTTGAGGCATCTAAAATGGTAGGATCGTTTATTTCGACGCTGCCTTTAGGTCTCCCCAAGTCGTTGCTAATTTACCGTTCGGTTCAACGGCGAAGAACGCTGAATTTTCACCGAGATAATTCAGCACATTTGCTGTTAGGTTTCTCAGGTTGGTTCCCTCTTTCGATTTCGCATCGGTATAAACACCGTTGTGGTGTCCAAGGGTGATAATTATTCCGTCGCCGACCTCATATTCAACGAAAGGACGCTCTCCACCACCAGCACCACCGCCGCGTGTTTTTGTTCCAAGAATTGTACCAGACGGATCATCTCCAAAGTTAAAGAAATCTGAGGTAAACCCATCTTGCTGCATGCTCGTGAGAAAGACCGGTTTGCTGGTATCAAACCCTTCAAAGACGGGATGGTTTTTGCCATCAGCGGTTGGTACCACACCAATTTCTGGAGGCTCCTTGCCGAGGGGACCGAAAACTCGTGGGTCTCCGCCATCTTCAACATCAAGTTCAAAGACATAGCGGAGTGCTAACGCTGAGAGAAATACGCCTCCGCCTGCCTCAGCATAGTCAAGGATTGCTTTTTGAGTTGCATCGGCGAGGAACGGATCTGGCAATGTGTTTGTTTCTGTATAGAACATCCATAACACAGCGAACTGCTCCGGTTGCAATGCAGTGCCGCCCTTATTTTTGAAATTACCGCTTTTGTCTACGAGGAGTGTCGTGGTTTTAAAGTTATCCTCCGCCCACGCGTAAGCGGCTTCTTCTACTTCACCGAGTTTGTTGCTGCCAGCGAGTAGCCCAACGGTTACGTCTGCTGAATACACTGGCACAATCGCACATGCTGCAATGAGAAGCGTTAGACACAGGCATCGTACTGTTAGCGAATGTTTCATTGTCTTGACTCCTTTGGTTTGGAAATTTGCGTTTGGTAAGTGAATGATTGTCTATATATTAGCATGCATTGCGAACGTATGTCTAATAGGATTCAATTTGCCTAAATTTTGCTTTGATTTTAAGCATTTTTATGGTATAATATTGGGCAAATATAGGGTTTGTATCTATGCGAACCACACTATAATTCATGAAATTACATAAGGAAGGACATAAAATGTTCTACGAGTTAACACGTCTACGTGTCGGGAAGTTGTCGATGGTCTTCGTCGTTGTGGCAATGGTAATCGCCTTTGCTGTTTCAACACACGCTGACCTCAAGGACCCGACACTGTCTGTCTACTATAATTTCGACGAGAATGGAGATACCGTCAAAGACGGTTCCATTCATGGGAACGATGGGATAATTGAAGGGAAAGTTAAACGAGAAGATGGTGTTTTCGGTAAAGCCGTCGTTTTAGAGCCAAATACATGGGTGAACTTGAACGGACCGGAATTTGAAAACGCGCCCGTTGACGGTTTCACCCTTGCTGTCTGGGTCAATCATAACGATTCACCCGAACCACAGAGCATCTTTGACGCGATTGGCACTGATCACGGGAGCGGTCTCTTCCACGTGGAAATCCGTCCTGCTGGCTTCAGATGGTTCCATCGAGATGGTGCCCAAGCAGAAATTTTCAATATCAACCCCGGTCCTGTTATCGACGGTGGAGAGTGGGTGCATTTCACTGGCACCTACGATAGCAAGAGCGGTGACACGAAAACCTACGTCGATGGGAAGATGACACACGAGGCGAAAGGTAAAGGCGAACTTTCAGATAACTGGGGCGTCTCAGCTGCGATCGGACACCATAAGAATGGTCGCTGGTTTGATGGGCTGATGGATGAGTTCTATATTTTCGGCCGTGCGTTATCCAAAGATGAGATTAAAGAGGTGATGGATGGCGAATTTCTGTCAGTAGAACCGGCAGATAAGCTCACCACAACCTGGGGCAGCATTAAATCAAGACGCTAAAGTCTCTATTTTTATTCTGTAGTGAACCTAAAAATATCAGGGCACTTCCTGCCGCAACGGGCAATAATGCACTTCGCATTTGGGTGAGTACACCGCAGAATTGCCCTACTACGAACGAGTATTTGTTAAAGGATAGGTGTCTACATAATTCTAAGTTTTACTATAAATACAACTGAACGGCTTGTGCACAGGGATCCTGTGTTCGAGCCGTTTTTTTGTGTCAATTTACCGGTGCGGTGCATATTCCCAATCGAAACGCTGTCGTCCGTAAGTTACGCCATCAATTTCGGTCTGATGGCAGATGAGGCATCTATGTGCTTCGGTAACACCGTGCAGTTCATGCACTAACTGAATCTCTTCTGTGTTATGCACGTGGCATTTGAGACAGGTATAACTCCGGTAATCGGAATCGGCGTGGATGGCGATTTGGTCTGCGACCTTCCGGACGTGATAGGTGTGTCCATCTTCAGGATCGGTGACCGTCCAAGCGTTTCCTTTTTCCTTGATTGCGATAGGTGCTGTTGTGGGTACTCTGCGTTCATTTTGTAAGAACCACCAGTGCAAGTCTTCAGGAATAGTGTCTGACGTGTCCAAATCTTCAGGAAGGGTTGTACTGACATGAAACAGTAGGCGTTCAGGTGTATGGCATCTTGCGCAAGGCACGTCGTGGACATCCGTGAGTGGGAAGAATTCGTCGTGCTCCAGTTTTTGTTGTCCGTGAAGGACGATGCTGACAAGTAGGATTGGTGCGAGGATGAGGTGGCATCGGAGCAGAATCTGTCTCGTCTTACGAGCGGTTAGACTCACTGCAATACCCGTCCCTAAATTCGACAAAGCGAGTAGAAACGTCAGCCATGAATGCCACGCGAGCGGTTGGAACGCTGAATGGTATAGCACCAAGCATAAGCCTAAGGAGGCGAGGCGTTGGTGGTATTTCAGCCATGTTTGGCGATTGCCCCATCGGATCCAGCGACTTCGCAGCAGGTAGAGGCTGGCAATAACGATGGCGATGGCACCGATGATGCTAATAGTATGTCTCGCCTCACCGAAACTGCCTGCCTGATAGATACATAGACCTGAGATAACAGCGGCACCGACGATGCCATGTCCGATTTGGATAAAGACTTTCATGCCGTGAGTTTAGCATGGACGTGGAATTGGATCAAGTGAGAAACCGAGAAAAACGATCCGAAAACACTGTTTGGAATTTAAAAAACGTTAAAGGACGTTGATGGATTACCGATTGAGAAAGTGAAGTTGTGGTTGAAACATCGCTCCTATAATAGGGCGAATTGTTTGATGTTTATGGTCAATACAATTGGATTCACCAACGTTGCTGGTTCAGTTGGTGTGCCTATGTGACTTATTGCAATTTTCAGTATAAGGACTTGAATGTGCCACAGATAATATGCTATAATGATTAAAATTTACGCATAAAGGAGAAAGTGAAATTGCAATCAACTGTCGTATTAAATTTCTTGGAAAAAGGATTAGTGTTAGTTGGAGCCGTTGCCCTATGTGCTTTCTTATCTTGTGCTTTGAGCGTCAAGCAAAAAACTGAACAACTCGAAAAAACCACTACGCGCCCGAATCTCGAACAACAAATTGCGCAAATCGGGAAAGATGCCACAGTAATCTTGGTTGGTAAAGCTGCTGATGAAACAGGAGGTTACGGTAGTGGTTTCTTTATTCGGCGTGATTTGATTGTTACCAATATTCACGTCCTTGCTGGCATCCATGGGAAATCCTATAACTGGCGTGTAAACCTAATTAATCAACCGACACAATATACTATCAAAGGGGTCATGGCGAGTGATCCGAAACGCGATTTGGTTATCTTAAAAGTTGAAGGTGAAGAAGTAGAAGCCCTGCCTCTTGGTGATAGTGAAATGGTAAAACCTGGTGACAGAGTTATTGTTGTAGGGACCCATAAGGGAGCAGAAGGCAAAATCAAGAATGGTACAATAAGCCGAACTACTGCCGATTTCTATCGGATAAAAGCCTTACTGCTTCCAGGATATAGTGGTGGTCCGGTGCTAAACGACAAAGGAGAGGTGATAGCGATTTCTATGGAAGGTGGGGAAAGGAGAAGTTCGGGAGCTGTTGTTCCTTCAAATCATATCAAGGTGTTGCTTGATGATATACCGGTACAAGCGAAACCTTTGGAAAAATGGCAAGCGGAGCCTCTTATACACGCCTATGCTTATGCCAATCAAGGTGATAAAAAAAGAGAATTTGATGACGATTATAAGGGGGCTATTGAAGCCTATGATACAGCTATCCATCTAAACCCCGATTTTGCCAATGTTTATCTCAAAAGGGGACTTGTAAAATCAGACTTGGGGAATTATAAGGGGGCTATTGAAGATTATAATACTGTCATTCGCCTCGGCAGGGATTATTCGGATGTCTATTCCAGTCGGGGTGTTGCGAAGAAAGGATTAGGCGACTATAAAGGTGCTATCAAAGATTATGATACAGCAATTCGTCTTGAACCAGATTACGCCGATGCTTATGTCAATAGGGGGCTTGCAAGGAAAGATTTACGGGACTATAAAGGAGCGATTGAAGACTGTGACACGGCGATTCGCCTAAAGCCGGAAGATACTATTGTTCTTGCCACTGCCTACGGTATTCGTGCTGACGCAGAATCTAGCTTAGGAAATACTAAGCGGGCGATTGAGGACTATGACGAAGCGATTCGTTTAAAACCGGGAAATATTATTCTTGCCACTATCTACGTCAAGCGTGCTGACGCGAAGTCAGACGTAGGCGACGCGAAAGGTGCTATTGAAGACTATGACGAAGCGATTCGTTTAAAACCGAGAAATGCTATTCTTGCTGCTGCATACGTCAACCGCGGTCTAAGAAAAACAGAATTAAGAGACAGGAAGGGTGCTATTGAAGATTATGATGAAGCGATTCGTTTAAAACCGGGAAATGCTATTCTTGCCACCGCATATGTCAATCGTGCCGATGCGAAATTGCACTTAGACGACTATAAAGGTGCTATTGAAGACTATGATGAAGCGATTCGCCTTAATCCCCAGAATACTCTTTTGGTTGTTTACGTCTACCGCAGGCGATCCTCCGCGAAGTTACGCCTAAGCAATAATAAGGGTGCTATTGAAGATTACAATACTCTTATTCGGCTTAAACCGACAGATGCCGTTGCCTATGTCAATCGTGGACTTGCGAAATTACGTTTAGGTGATAGCAAAGGAGCGATTGAAGACTGTGATATGGCAATTCGTCTTGGTCCGAAAGATACTGTTCTTGCCGTTGTCTATGTCAATCGTGCTGATGCGAGGTTCAATCTGGGTGACGATAAAGGTGCTATTGAGGATTGTGATACGGCGATTCGTCTGAATCCTGATCTTGCTGAAGCCTACGAAACTCGGGGAGACGCGAAGTCAAACCTCGGGAATAACAACGGTGCGATTGAAGACTATGATAAGGTTGTCCACCTAAAACCGGATTACGCCAAAGCCTACTATAAACGCGGACGCTCAAAGGTTGAAATGGGCGATGTTTTAAAAGCAAAATCGGATTTCCAAGCTGCCCTAAAACTTGCAGAGCAGGAGGGGGCCAAATCGCTCAAAACCGAGATTGAAGAAGCTCTTCGCCTTTTAGAATAGGACCATCTGAGATATCGGGATGCCGTGTTTGGATTCCAATTTTTATATGGTGAAGTCCGAAAATACGTGGATACTTTAGAAATACGAACCCTTTCCTTCGCCAGTAGTCTATCCACCTTTGAATTGTGGGTGGACTCGTTCGTAGTAGGGCAATTCATCGCCTGGCGTCCTATAAAATAAATCGGTTGATTCAAAATAAACCCAAATTTTAGACTGAACAGGCTACTGGTGTCCTGTCCCTATAAGACCTTAAAGGCGTATTGCCAACCGAGGGTGAGTAGCCATTTACTCTTGAGCTGAATTCCGTTTAAGTTTTGATAGAGGGGCATCTGCATCTCAATGGCAAATCTTTGCCCAGCAAAAGTGCCTGTCGGAACGGTGAGATTGCAGGAGACCGCGAAATCAAGTCGCGTGTGCCCGCGAAAGTCGGAGCGGTGACTGGGGCTCATGCCTATATTTAAATCTGGGTTGCTTCCGGTGATATTTCCTTGTCGTGACAATAGTAATCTGCTACTGAGGCTAATCCAATTGTTGATCCGTCGCGCACCCCATGCTGTGACAACGAAGGTGGCACCATGTCGGTACTCGCTGGAATTGGTGTGCAAAGGGAATGCGCCTCGCAATTGCCCACCATAGGACCAGGTGTTGTAAAATCCAAAGAGCGTAATACCTGGGCGTGCTTCAAAAGAACCGCTCCCAAGTTGCATAGGATACGGTAGGGTTTGTTTACCATTTCCCGTTTGTGCGATGGAACCGGTTCGGAATGATACACCAACGTTGGTAAGGAACGTCAAATCTGGTGTTTTCCAGAGCGTAATAAGTGCCTCTAATTTGGTATCGCCGATGCCTACACTGGACATTTCATGATGTCCAACGGGTTCTCTATGCTCGCCATGTGTGTGTTGCTGGATGCTCTCCATTTCCATGTTACGTTGTTGGTAGTTTATCATTCCCATAAATGTGGTACTGTTGTGTGGCGCGAACATTACGCCGAGCATATGCATCTGCATATCCATTTGTGTTGGTACCATCATAAAATCTTTCAGGACATCTGCGGTTTTGAGGGGGACAGTTCCAGATTGTAAGCCCCGCATGTCCATTGTCATGAAACGGTACGAGAGCATCATTTCGCCAGTTTTGTGTCCATGGTCGCCCATCACACCAATTGGGGCGTGGCTATCGGGTCGAATCTGCTTGGGCGTGTCTCCATAAGTAAGTGCCACAAAAGTGAATATAAGCAGGGCGTTTGTTAAAAATGTTGCCTGACTTTTCAATGAATTCCTCCTTTTCTGATATTTATACTAAAGTTTGGACAATTCCTATTACATTTGGGTTGAATTTTCAAGGATCAAGGGATCTTTCTACAAGACTCTTAAGTTTTCGAGTTTGGAAGCCTATTTTTACTACCACTCCGTGCTGCTTATAAACAGGGATTTCTTGTAGCATAGGCTGTTAGCCTGTGCGTGTAGGGATGCAACCTAACAAGATAAGCGAGAAAAGAGAAAACTCATGTGCATGGATTTTTCTATGAGTTTCAATCCGTCTCGGAACTTAGAGAAAAATCACCCAAGCGCGTCAAGAATCGGCTCCGATACGAAGGGGTTTCTATGCTACAGGCACACAGGCTAACAGCCTATGCTACGAAAGATAACGTCCGACCAGAAACCTTAGGGCCATCTTAAAATTGTCAAATTGTCCAAAGTTTAGTATTTATAGTAAAACCTACAATTAACGATACACCTATAGAAGGTGGGGGTAATGAAGATTAAAATATTAATTCAGTAATTTTTCGACGAAGCCCGGTGCGGTTAGGAATGCAGATCGCATTTGGTCAAGTACGCCGCAAAATCGTACCTACCGGACCTGGGGAAATACCGAATTATTTCCTGAAACTTCATCAAACCCCGCCAGCAAAGGAGAGGTTTGTTGTTTTCTAAAGTGTCCATTTATTTTTAGGTTTCACTATAAATACCAAACAAATCTACCTATGTCGCGACATACATACCTGCAACTTATGCGTATCAGGCACAAAATATTGCAGGCAATCCGGTTGTGCTGTGGATCCTGTGTTATTGTGGGTTAACAGTGAAAATTTTGCATGTTTCTATGAATAGCGGAATCCCGCGGAGGATACAAAAGCCAATGGTGCCAGTAGCGAGTATTATACTTGTTAGTTCTATCACGGGATTCTCAGGTTTAAAAGCACTAATGCCTGCGAGGCAAAGGAAAGTACTCATTTTGGCGATGTCGTAAAGTGCATGGATTGTCCGAGAACGGGTTAAAATGTGTGCCCATCCAGTTGTTGATAGTTGGATACACTGCTGTAAGTTATCTGTGAAAAAACCGCGAGCGAGGACCGTAATAGGCATCCATAACGGAATCAAACCAGTTACTGTAAAATAAATCCAGAAAGTATTTTCAACACTTCTGTTTACTACGGTATCAAGGATGGTTCCTAACTTGGTTGTCTGGTTACATTTGCGGGCGATGATTCCACCAACAACATCAAGTATAAAGATACCGGCGATTGTTACAATCAGTCCTATGTCAAGATAATAGTTTACGTTGAATAGTGCCACCACTACGACGGTTAAAAAAAGCCTTAGGAACGTTACTGCGTTTGCTATCATATACTTGTATCAAGTTTACATGGCCGAATACAGAAATTTACCTTTGCAAATTTGATGTTACTCCTAAGGTTCAGTTGCAAGATATCTGGGATTTGGCTTTATATCAGACGGATAGTGAATTTTCCAAACTTTGAGTTTGGCAAAATCCTTTTTGTTAACCGGATAGACAGGTATGAAGGCTGTGCTATGCTCACCACGTATGAATAGTTTAACTGCGAGACTGTTCCAACCGATTGGGGAAATGTAGTAACCGATGTAGGGTTTACCTTCAAAGTCAAAATAGAGTATCATACCACTTGTTCCAAGTTCTATTACTGAGGGGATGTTGGCGTTCCATACCACCTCTTTGGTCACAGTATCCTGTGTTTTGAATTGAATAGTCACAAGTCGCTTTTCAGGGGTAATGCTAACAACCTCAATGGATTCCAAAGGAGTGCCGCGCCGCGGTAGTAACTTGGTATATGTTTCAGTTGCAGTTTTTCTGTTTCGGTCCAGTTTAGTGAGACCAAAGCGGCGATCTGCCTTTTTGTCACTACCGATGAAGGAAAGGCTTCGTGATAATCTAATAACCTCGTTTTGTGTCAACATAAGATGTGTTGCTCCATGAGTGATGAGAAAAGAGAGTGCTTCTCGCTCGGACTGGGCACTGAAGACATGTCGGTAGTAAAGATGGATCCAGTGCGGTAAATAATGGTCTTGGTCAATAATAGTTTTGACACCACCAAAGATGTTGAGTTGACTGCCATGGCTCCAATGCGCCGCCATAACGCTATTATCTGGGAGTGTAGAATTCATCCACTGAAATGTCTCTAATACTTCTCCTCGTCCAGGAATCGGTCCTCGGATTTTCTTGGCGTTTTTCAGGGCGCGTGTAGCGTGCCCCCCCAAGGGTGCCCAAAGAAGCAGGGGAATAAACACTATGGCTGTGATACAAGCGACGACCCAAGGTTCCTTGAAATGAGCGGGCAGTCTTTTAGTTGTTTTTAGTTTTTCTATGAGTTGTAGAGAACGGTGACATAGCAGTGAGGCAGTGCCAAAGGCAATAGGAACGCCGATAAAGAAGTCAAATCGTTTCCCACCGCGCGCGAGACCTATCCATAGGAGTGCCCACGCGATAACGAGAAGCATTACAAATTCCGTTGGTGAGTTTTCTGTTCGGTGGCTTGCAATACCGATTCCGATAGGCACGAGTGCAAACGAAGCGAAAAAGAGTATATTGCATACATCTGTACCGATCCATTGACTAATGGGCCATCGGAAAAAAGTGGTTGTAAAGAAGAGAGTGAGAGAAGCTGCCAGAGGTATGGCTTTCCATCGCCAGATCCGGAGGCTTTCAATGACGAATCCGAGACTGCCTAAGATAAAGAAACTTCCATAGCGTTCCATCCAGTAGTCAAAACGTGGGTTAGCAAGCTCCCCGATGCTTCGCATTAAACGGTTTTCGCTAAACTGATAAGCGGTATGATCAAAGTTATCAAGGTTGATCAGAAGATAAATGATACCCAATGCGATGCTACTAAGTGTTAGAAGCCAGGCGAGAGGGCGTGCGTAGGGTCGGAGTTGTTGGAAAAAATCGAGAAGCAGATACCTGACACTGCGGATTCCGAGGATAACGAGTGGGGGGAAGAGCAGCAGAGCGGTGACATGTGCTGCGAACCCATAACCATTTCGATACGCAGGACTGACAAGATAGAGCCCCGGTACGAACATGAACACCCACAAGATGTATTCTGTTAGATGTTGTTCGCTATCTGTGGTGCAGAATTTCCAGAGTTCTACAGCAACTATCATTAAAACAAAAAAACCGAAAGCCTCCCAGCTGAGACCACCGAGGAAAACAACACCACCGCTTGCAAGGCTCCATAAAATACGTTTACGCGGGTGTTGTGTTTGCAAAGACGCAAGATAGGTTGTGGCGGCAAGGACAGCGAGCATAAAGCACCAACTGTCCCGATCTCCAAAACCGGCGGAGCTGCGTCCGATGGTGCCGAGAAAGGTTGCTAAGAGTACACCAACGATGCCAGAAAAGAGGAGTCCATAGGTGTGATAAAGGAAAAGACAAAGCACACCGAGACCGATAACAAAACAGATGGGTGGTGCATAAACAGAGACATGATAAAGCGAGACATTTGGGAAGCATAAGGAGATTGCTTTGTGCCCGTAAGCGAGGGCAAAAGAGTAGAGATTCAGGGTTTGCCCTAAATCTCTACCGAGGGGTAACCAACGGTGCATATCACGTTCTGGGAGATCCCCGTGTTCGGAAATGATATTTGCTTGCCAGTAATAGAGATAAGCATCATATCCAGTAAACTGCCCGTCGGGTATTCTACTTATACCTTGGGTACGAATCCAGAAAGCGATAAGCAGGACGCAAATTAAGAGAATACTACTCAAAAACCTTTTCAGCATCGGTTACTATTACTTCAGCATTAGTAGTTAACAGGAACAACTATTGCCATCATCACAACCACAATTGCATTCGCTGTTATTGGAACTGTCGTTATTAGGATCGTCGTCGGTAATTTTATCTAACACCCAGCTAATAGCCTCCCCGATAACCGGTAGTTCTGTCCAACCAATCTCAGCAGGAGGGATAGGCCGGGGGTTATCATCGTTATGGTCATCGGATGCGGGTACTGAGTCTATCCAGACTATATACACGCCAAATGAGAACATTGCAACAAGAAAGATTGCAATAGGTGTCGCAATTTTTCTATGTCTAAGTGTGTGTAAAGACATAACTTTCTCCTATTCGATTTCCTGAAGTGCGTTCCTTTTGATTAACATGTGCGAATTAACTAACAGGAACAACTACTACCCTCACCACAACCACATTCACATTCACTATTGCTGTTATCGGAATTGTTATCGCTGCTGAACACGTCAGTGAACTGATCTATGAACCAAGAAAGTCCGTCAATAACGTCATCCAAATCATAATAGAGGTGGATCTCTAACGTGCCAGAATCGTCTACAACACTTGCGTCTACTGATACATCATCTGCGCTTGCTGGTGTGAGATTGGTTGTGAATGTATATAGGGTAAATAAAAATGTCGCCATGAAAAGGATTACGATAAGTGTCGCAAATTTTTTATTTCTGATTGTGCATAATGACATAACTTTTCTCCTTTGGTTCTGTTGAAGGACAGGGTTCTACAAATTACAGAGGGTTAGCCATCACGAGAAGAGTTTTTGAAAACCTTTACGAAGGAATACCCAACCTCGTTTGGGTAAGGTTTTGGCATAGTGCACTAATATGCTCGGAATTTTCCATAAAGTGGACCATGATACCCTTGCTCCTACAGTAGGCATGCCATTTGTGCCTCTTTCCCGAAAGACAGTGATATAGGGGGCGCAGTCCGCACAGTTTGCCAGTCCAATGGGGATTTTAGCTTCTGCATAATTCCAATTTTGGAGTTGTTGTCTGTGAATGGTGCACCCGAATTGTTGAGGTGCCATCTCCAGAAATGCCTTGACATCCGCCTCAGTCATTTTTTGAGGTGGCGTTTTCGCTAAAGGTGCCAGACTAATGCTGAAAAGTATCACGGAGATTCCTACGAGTGTGAAAATGCGAGAAGTTTTCATAGGTCAATCCCTTTTTAAAAATCTCCGTGGTCCGGAATCTTCGGGACAATCGGTTCAGTTCCATCAAGCGTTGTGGGTTTTTCCAATTCCTTAGTTCTTTGCGTGCGGTCTGGTTCTGACACTGTAACATCTAAACCTGATAAATTTTCCAAAAACGCTTCGGCTTCTTCAGGTGTTATATCTCCTGCACTTATGCCCTCTATAACCATAGGTTTTACATCTTGTAAGAGTTCGAGTCCATCAATTTTGCTTCGCAACGCGTCCACGTGGGCACGTCCTACGGCAGCCTCTTCTTCGCTCAGATCAAATAAGTTGATGGCGGTTTCCACCATATCACTGACGACAACAACTGGTAACTGATTGAGAAAGTCGTTCACTTCGTTTGTGTTGTCTCCCTGAACAGCGTTGGCATTTTTTCCCATTTCAATAAGGGTATATGCAGTGTTGAGATTGCCTATGAGATGAGGGATTTCTGGATCGGGACCAAATTTCGAGATTAAGACATTTTCTAACATACCTAGCTTTTCGTCGAGGTCCGTCACAGAAAAAGATGAAAGTTCCTTAATTAGTTGTTGCACCTCTTCCTCAGTGAGTCCTGCGTAAAGTGTGGGTTCATCCTTACCATCGTCTTCGGATGCTATCATCATCCCACCTGACATGTTGCAACCTGCGGCAGCTTCATCGTTTTGGGAAACTTCTACCAGTTCAGCCGTTGACACAGGTGTAATTTGCGCGGATTCTTCAGTGATGGAAGCCTTTGCTGGTCCAGGGGAGGTTTCCTCTGTCAATGGAACTGAGATAGATGACCCACCCAATTGGCTGGATTGTGCAGTTGGCGTTTTTGGTAGATGTGCTTCAAATTGTCTGATATCCTGCTGCATGTAGATGTGGAAACCGATAGCAATCAGAACGACTACAATACCGATGATTGCCATGTTACGAGGGGAAATCCATTCATGTAATTTCATGCTATAATCTCCTATTCTTTCGTTTGAGTGCTTTTCTGAGTATCACCGAGTGGGTAATATCCAGAAGGACGTGAGACCCGCATAACGAATGTATATGAATCGTGAATTGTGCTATGTGCCCTATTCTATTGGACGAAAATCTACACCTAACAATCGCAGCTGGTGTTGCTTTCTCCACAACCGCATCCGCACATGCTATCGTTATTGGAGTCGTTGTTATCAGAGTCACCACCGAAAAGGTTACCGATCCATGAAATAGCACTTTTAATATCGTCCAAATTCACGTAACCACCTGCCTTCCAATCACTACCATCAGTTTCGAGTATTATCCCGCTCTTTCCGCTGTTAGGTGGAGGTGCTGGGTTTTCTTGTGGTTCTAGTAGTGACCGCGCTTCTACAACTGTATTCGTATAATACGTGTAGAAAGCAGATGTAAAAATTATAAGCAGAACGGTTGATACGTATCGGATAACTGTCACGTTTCTAACATCAGATATAAAAGACATTGGTTTCTCCTTATAATGCTCAAGATTGATCAAGATTTTCGTAAGCAAGGGTATTTACCTTTACGAGATACGATTTAACATAAAACTTACGATTACCTATACATTGAAAGGTGGGCGGGGTTAATAAAACTTAAGAAATTATTCGGTTTACTTTCTCATCTTTATCAAACCCCACCAATATAAGAAAATGTTCGCGACCCTAATGCCCACTGAAATGTCTATATATTTTTAAATTTCCTATTGGGCCACGGGACGGGCGTTAACAGCTGCAGCTGCTGTTAGTGCTTCCACAACCACAAGAACACTGGCTGTCAGTATTGCTCTCGTTGTTACCGGA
This sequence comes from Candidatus Poribacteria bacterium, assembly GCA_026706025.1. Classification (NCBI taxonomy): domain Bacteria; phylum Candidatus Poribacteria; species Candidatus Poribacteria bacterium. The sequence continues at coordinate 5,136 of JAPOZO010000026.1, read as the reverse complement.
GTCACTGCTGAAGAGGCCACCAACCCACGAAATGACGTTACCGATATCGCTCCAAGTCACTTTCGCTTTAATTTTTTTTGTAACGTTCCCGTCCTTGTCCACGGCGATTTCCCCTTCTATTCCACCTTCTGCTGCGTTAACTTCTTGCTCAAATACGCCATAACTCATGTAAAGCCCTAATACGAACATTGCCATAAGTAGGGCCGCGATAGATCTAGCGATCTTTTTGTTTCTAAGATAAGACATTAACATTGAATTTCTCCTTAAAGTTATCCGCTGTTGTTAACAATTGCGGAAACAGGATCCATGGAATTTTGCTTTGCAGCTTTCTTCCACTGTGCTATTACACATTTCACTGTCTGCTCAACGGCAGAACGAGAAAGACCAATTGCTTGCGCAATTTCCGAGAGAGGTTGTCCATCCAAGTACCGTTCTATAATCCATCTGTCTTTCTTTTCGGGAAGGCAGTCCACCAATGCTTCTAAATTGCGTGCGATAGGTATCAACCACTTGCGGATGCGTTCCGATCTTTTCTGAACTGCATCGGGTGTTGCGTCTATCGCTTCCGCTATCTCTTGGATGGTGAATCCGTCATGCATAAACGCTACAACCTTTCGGTCCTTACCTTGGAGGAGACGGAGGAGTTTTGCTTTCATATCCCGCTCTACTTCAGCTCGTTCGGTATTGATTTCCGCGAGAGATGTCGCGTAGCGTGCCTCTCTTTCGCCGATAGAAAGACTGTCAAGTGATTCAAGTGGTGAATTTCCTGCTTGCCTTCGCCGCTCTGCATCTCTAATTTCATTCAGCGTTAAGTTTTTCGCGATCCTTAGCAACCACCCTAACAATTTTTCCGGTTCTCGGACTTCGTTCCTCTTTTTGAAGGCTTGGATAAAGGTTTCCTGCGCGATATCCTCGGCATCTACAGCGGGATCGGGATGATTCCGCATCATTCTGGCAACGCGAGCGTAGACAATTGGATAATACTTTTTGAAAATCAGTGAGAATGCCTCTATATCACCAGTTTCTAAGAATTGCCGGTTTAATTTAAACTAACGTCATCCACCATTTCAATTGCTTACCGATTCATTTGGCGGCAATTTTATGATTGCCTTCATATATACATGACACAAATTTTGCGTGAATTCCGACACAAAATATTTTTTTAAGCCGATTTGCATTGTTAATGCTTAGGCAAATTTCGTGCCAGCATCTGTGTGAGGCATGTTACTTTCTATGGATAATATTAGTAAATGTAAGATTATATGACTATATAGAATTTTAATTTTTCTAAAATGTTTGTGTACACTATATTTATTAAAAAACAGAGCAAAGCGTTAAAAGAATCCAAAAAGTCATATTGCGTTCCTATCGCTAATGCGCAGGAATCGCGCGTGGATGCAAAAATTTCGTGATTTTATGCAAAAATTTCATAGTGCTTTGCAAACATTATCTCATTGCCAATAACACACAAGGAAAGGTAAGGTGGATGTAAACTTTTTTGGTGGGTCTTTCGTATAATATGTTATAATGGTCAACACTGACGGGTAAATCCAAAGGAGATAGAGAGATGAAGTTTCAAATATCTTTTGCGATACTGTTGCTTTTAGTCATGGTAACATTTGTTGGGTGTTATACGAAACTCGGTTACCATGCGTCTTCAGATTTGGGTCGGGTACACCATGAAGGTCTAACAAAAGAGGAAACAGGGGTGGCGCATGCTGACGCAGCAGATTCGGATGCGTCTGAGTTAAAGCATGCGGATGACGGGGATTCGGAAGGCTATTACGGGCGACGGAAGCGTAGTTATCGGACCACGTACACTCAACCTTATAGGTACGATACCTATCGGGTGCCTTACGCGTACGCATATCCGCCGGTTTGGTATTACCCCTACTATCGTCCATTTTATGGATACAGCAGGTATTATTACGGTTATCGCGCGCCGTACTACCGCTACTATAGCGGTTATTATCCTTATAGAAACGTCTATCGCCGATATCACAGTGGGAGTCGGTATACACCACTTTCACGGCGGACTTACAAAAAAGGCGATTTACGGCTTGAAAATCGGCGTTCGCGAAGTTCACGCAGTGTGACTTCACCAAGATCGAGATCCGAACGACTGCGGACGCGAGATCGGAATAAAAAATAATACTATTTCTAAATGTTTATCTCACATTACCAGTTTTCATGGAATGTTCAGTGATGCGGAACAAACTAACAGTTTATTCTACATAAAGAGGGATTTATTAACAGAAATGGTATAATAATGGAGGAATCGGAACGATGAAACGTGCAGTGTATGCAAGTCTTATCTGTTTATTCGCCGTAGTGTTCTTTACCACTGTTGGTATGGCGCAGGTAGAAGAGATGGCGATCGGAAATACATTCGGGGTTGGGGCGCGGACGATGGGAATGGGGGGTGCCTCACTCGGACTCGCTGATGATTTCACGGCGCTCTATTGGAATCCCGCGGGTATGGCACAGATTCAGAAGTTCGAGTTTTTTAGTAGTTTCTCACATAACAGAGCAAGGACGAATACCTATTTTACCGGTGATGAGACGACGGGAACGAGTCGATCACAGATGCGTCCGAACTCTATAGGGTTTGTCTATCCATTGGAGACAAAACAGGGTGGCTTGGCGGTCGGTTTTGGTTACAATCGTCCGCAAAATTTCGATTATCAGACTGCGATTCAGGGCATTGATCCGAGTTCTGATACCTATTTCAGTGGATTTGCTGTTGACGAAAGCAATATAAACAGCGGTGGCATTGGGATTTGGAGTTTTGGCGCGAGTGTGTATGTCACAAAACGGATGCTGGTCGGTGGTTCGTTGGATTTCTGGAATGGTAATAGCCTGCATGCGTTGGATACGGAAGCCAGGGACATCCGAGACGTGGATAATCAGTGGTCGCGTTTCAGAGACAACGACGAGATTGACCGAGAGTATTCAGGTGTTGGTGGTAGGGTAGGACTCCTTGCACATCTGACAGATACGATCAACTTTGGTGTGACACTGGTCGCGCCTATTGAGTTAGGCGTTGACGAGGTCTGGTATCAATCTACGGTAGATGTATTTGATGATGGCGAAAAGACGACGGATTCCGTAAATGGTGAACAAACGTATGACATTGAACGTCCCTTTGAAGTTGGTGCCGGGGTCGCTGTGAAATTGTTAAACAAGCAGCTGATTTTGGCAGGCGATGTTCAACTTACGGATTGGACACAGACGCGTTACGATCCAGCGCCTGCAGATGACATTCCAAAGAATAATTTTGAGAAATACTATGCAGTAACGCTTCAGGCACGGCTCGGCGTGGAGTATAGGATACCTGTAATTGACACCCATGTCCGTGTCGGTTATTTTCGGGATACGATTCCGTTCACAGAATTTGAGGTTGAAAACGCACGTGACTTCTTAACGATGGGTGTGGGGAAGATTTTTGAAGACTCACTCAAGTGTGATGTTGGATATATGCTTGGCAGCTGGCAGCGGAGTGGGTATGAATTGACAACAGAACAGTTGACCCATAGGGTTTTCGTCTCTGCTGCGTATCGGTTTTAATAGTTGTCAGCAGTCGGCTATCAGCGGTCAGAAGGAGAACCTCTTTATTCTCACTGCGAAGCATGCTGATAGCCGATTGCCATTAAACAAGTTGGATATAGCCCATCTGTGTTCCATCGCCTTTTCGGAGTTCGCCTCTGATGATACGCGTGTATCCACCGTTCCGATCTTGGTAGCGGGGTGCGATGTCATCGAAGAGTTTGCGTAGGACCGCCTGCTTATCAAGTGCCGTAGGGTTTTCACCTCTGCCGGGTTTATAGTGCAAGTTTGTCCCGTAAAGCATTTTTGCGGCTTGGCGCCGTGCGTTCAAGTCCCCCCGTTTCGCGAGTGTGATTAATTTTTCAGCTACTCGGCGGAGTTCCTTACATTTAGGAATCGTTGTCCGAATTTGCTCGTGTTCAAATAGGGCAGTGGCTTGGTTGCGAAAAAGAGCCTTTCGATGGCTTGTCGTCCGTCCCAATTTCCTGCCGCGTTTTCTATGACGCATTTTTTTCCTCCATATATACGTTGTTGTGAAGCGTTATGATTGTAAGGCGGCTTGCTCTAAATCATCTTCACCGATGTCTGCGTCGTCCATATCATCTGGGTCCATTCCGAGTTGAAGTCCCATGTTGGCAAGTTGTTCTTTGATTTCGTTGAGCGAAGTTCGCCCAAAATTCTTGTATTCCAACATATCCTTTTCCTCTTTTGCGACGAGTTCGCGTATGGTCTTAATGTTTGCGGTTTCGAGGCAGTTGCTGGCTCGGACAGAGAGTTCAAGTTCGGAGACAGGCTTGGCGAGGTATCGGTTTCGCCGTAGTTTTGCCTCGTCAATCTCAGGTTCGGGTTCAACGTAGTTTTCATCGAATTCTGTAAACAGTTCAAGTTGTTGTAGCAAGATACTGGCAGCGCGCGTAACAGCTTCCTTTGCTGTGATGGTTGCATCTGTCCAGACTTCGAGGTTAAGTTTATCAAAGTTTGTCATATCGCCGACGCGCGTTTCCTCTACCCAGAAGTTGACTTTCTCAACGGGTGAAAATTTCGCGTCGACAGGGATTAACCCGATGTTCTGTCCTAACGTTCTATGTTCTTCGGCAAGTGAGTATCCTCTACCTGTTTGGGCGTGGATCTCTATATCTAACCCCTCGCATTCGTCGAGTGTTGCGATGTGCTGGTCAGGGTTTATAATCTCAACGTGTGCGTTGGGACGGATGTCAGCAGCGGTGACTTCGCCGGATCCTTCGGCTTTCAATGTAAGTTCCATCGGATCATCTGTTGAGATGTTCAGCCGAACCTCTTTGAGGTTAAGAATAATCTGTACCACGTCTTCCAGTACTCCGGGAATTGTGGCATACTCGTGTTTTACCTGTTCGATTTGAACAGCCGTGATCGCTGCGCCTTTAATTGAGGAAAGAAGGACTCGGCGTAGTGAATTACCGAGAGTTGTTCCAAATCCGCGCTCGAAAGGTTCAGCGGTATATTTTGCGTAGTCGGGCCGTAAGGATTCAGTGTCAGTTTTTAGCCGCTCCGGCATTTCTAGCTCGGACCTTATCATCGATTTCCTCCTATGGGATTAAACTGAATATTAGA
>JAPOZO010000025.1 GCA_026706025.1 Candidatus Poribacteria bacterium | reverse complement strand
TCGGCATCAAGACCCAAAAGGGGCGGCATACAACGACGCTCGTTGAACTCTTTGCACTGGAAATTGGCGGTGAAGTCGCGGACACACCGGGGATCCGGGAGGTTGGTTTGTGGGGAGTGGACACTGAGAGCTTAGAATACTACTTCCCTGAAATGGAACCGCATCTCGGTCAATGCAAATACAGCGACTGCGCCCATGTCGCTGAGCCTGATTGCGCTATCCAAGATGCTGTTGAAACCGGTGAGATACATGCAGAGCGGTATCGAAGTTACGTGGTGTTGCGAACGGGTGAGCCGACAGAGCTCTAATTTTACAATCTATCCCATAAATCGTGGGAGGGTTTTGTAAGCCCGATTTAAAATGCCCGCGCTCGGGTAAATTTTGACAAATTATATTTATGAGACACACGCTAAAATCGTGGGAAATGTTTACGCGCGGAGTCCAATCGTTCTGGTACCCCGATATCAATCCAACTTGCATCCGTTTGTAGCGTATAAAGGTTGGATACTGACGGAAAAACGTCGCGTTCCATAGAGAAGGTTTCCTGTCCCTTTGGAAATGCGTCGGCAATTGTTGCATTGAAGAGATACACTCCACCATTGATGTATCCGGCAGAACAAGTCGGCTGTTTCTCACGAAACGCCAGAATCTTTCCAGTGCTATCAGATACAATTTCGCCATACGGACGGATATCTGATACATACACACTTAGAAGCACGCCCGCCATATCTTGTTGAAAGCGGTTTAACATATCTCGGAGTGAAAAGTCCGCAAGTAGGATATCGCCGTTCAGCACAAAAAACGGGGACGTATCAATCTGTTTCATCGCGTTCAGAATCGCGCCACCTGTTCCAAGTCTCGTCTCCTCTTTGGCATAACGGATACGGATTCCAGCGTAATTGACACCCACCCGCTCATAGAGTACATCGTGCAGATGTCCAGACGCAAGGACGACCGCAGTAACCCCTGCTTCTCTCAACAATCGGATCTGCCACTCCAACACTGTTTTCCCAGCGATCTCCAGTAAAACCTTCGGAACAGTTTTCGCGGCTTCACCGAGTCGAGTCGCAAGACCACCACACAGAATAATGGCTTGCATCGTTACGATTCCTTTGAATATGCTTGTAGCATAGTCTATTCGGCTGTGCGTCTGAATGTGCTTGTAGCATAGCCTGTTAGGCTGTACATCTTTGATTGTCAGAATCAGGATTTTCGGGATTTACAGGACAAAACCTCTTAACTGGTAACTGACAACTGATAACTGATAACTAATTTACACCGATCTGTGGCCTGCGAAACCCCGTGGGTTTTCAAAAGCATCTACCCACATATCGCACCATTCTTGATGTTCAGCCAAGATGGTTTCAGGATTTTTTCGGCTGCGTACGATGAAATCGGGATGCGCTGTCCGTCCCGTGTGCTGTCCTGTGGTCTGATAGCGCAAATCCAACGACCAGCGACACCGGTCGGACGTGTTCGGTTCTGAACGATGTGGCGTAAAACGGCTCAATAAAATAAGGTCGCCTCGGTAACATTCCAGCATGAGCGGTTCAACATCCGGCATTAACTCCGGTTTGATCATTGTCCCGCCCTCTTTCTGATGAGTCAGATAACCCTTCTCTTCAGTAATACCCGGCAACGCCTGAAGGCATCCCATTTCTATTGTGCTATCACCTAACGGCAACCAACACGTGACAATCTCGGAGCCTTCTGCCTCTGGCATCATGACGCCAGCATCTTGATGCCACGGCACACCACCTGCCCAACTTGCGTTCCCATCTACAACCGGCGGTTTCGCACGCAGGTGCTGGATCGGATTGCAGGTAATCTCCGGTCCAACAATGCCTTCAATGACATCTAAAAGGTTATCATTCTTCAGAAATTCAAAGATGGCTTGACCGCGGTAGTGCATAATATCCAACCCGCCTGCCATCTCGCCGGACTGTGCGAGCAACAGTCCAAAACGCCTATCGAAAGGCTCATCTTCATGCAAGTTCTCGATTTTACCCGCCTGTTTTAAGGCGAGGGCACGTTCCGAAATCCAGTCTGAAATCTCGTCAATCACTGGCTGGAGGTCTTCATCCGTCAGGGCATTTTTGACTATCAGCACGCCTTGTGTCCGATAAGTTTTGCACTGCTCTTGCGTGAGTCTCATAAGAAAATTTCTCCATCTTAAGGGATGCGGTTCTGCGTCCGAAGGTTATAAAGAAAACGTAAGCCCAAACAACGTGCCGGGCTGGCTCTGAGTCAAGGAATGTCAAAACATCCAGCCCACTTCACCGAACCGCAAGGAAAAATTAAAAATATAAAAAATGTTGTAAATATGATACCATATCAGAGAAAATTCAACAAGGAGCATTATGGCAATGAAAGGCAAACGGATTGTGATGCCAGCGAAGCGTTCAGCAACGCTGGAGGATTTTGAACTTGACGAAGTGCTTACCCCAAACCAAATCTTACTGAAAACGCACTATAGCTTGATTAGTCCCGGTACCGAAGGCGCAGGGTATACCGGACTTGAAAGCGGCACGCGGTTCCCACACGGCTCCGGCTATACAGCGATCGGTGAAGTGCTCAAAGTTGGTGAAAATGTAACGAAATGTGCCGTGGGGGATCTCGCTTTCTGTTATGGTCCGCACGCCTCTATCACTAAAACGGAAGCAGTGCTTTTGGCGTTCAAACCGCCTTTAGATATAGACGAAAAACTGGTGCCGTTTGTCCGAATGGCAACAGTGGCAATGACATCTCTGCGCGTATCATCTGCTGAATTTGGGGATACTGTTGCCATTATCGGCTTGGGGTTGGTCGGTAACTCCGCATCACAACTTTTCAATTTAGCGGGTATGAAGGTTATCAGCATTGAACGAGTGCCGCGACGCCTTGAAATCGCCCAGCAGTGTGGTATCCAACATCTCATTAATCCCGACGAAGAGGATGTGCTGGAACGCGTCGTCGCGTTGACAGACGGCGAAAAAGCGGCAGTCACCGTCGAAGCGATTGGAAACCCACGGCTCGTCGAAACGGCGTACCAATTGACTGGCAGAAAGGGCGAGGTTATCTTACTCGGTTCACCGCGTGGCGAATACATCACCAATGCAACGGAAATCCTGAACTATAGCCACAGTATCGGTTTAGGCGCAATTACACTCAGAAGTGCGCATGAGTGGGTTTATCCAACAATGCACTCGGGCGAATCAAAGCACTCACTTGAACGCAACTCCCGCTTGGTGTATTCACTGATATGTGAAGGCAAGTTCAAAGTAGAAGAATTACTGACACACGTCATTGACCCAGAAGATGCACAATCCGCCTACGATGGATTGACGGATCGGAAAGATGAATACTTAGGCGTGATCATGGATTGGACTTAGTATTTTGAAAATTTCACGCGAAGCCGAGCTGAACCGAGCGTTGACTGATGCCAGAGAATTGCAGCACCTTGATCCAGTATCCCGAGAAACTTCGAGCGGCTACTGCTCCGCTCTCGCCGCCTTCGCCGCCTTGAAGTGGCGTACCGCCGCTTCAAACTTGTCGCGACACCCCGTGTTGCAGAATCCGACGACGTGACCGTCGTACTCAGTCAGCGAGTCAGCCTGTACCGGTTTACCGGACCAAGGGCAGGTTTCGTTGAGGCAGTCGGCGATGTCGAGATCCGTCATCCCGTCTTTCTCGGAAAAAACCTGTTTTGGGTTCTGCAAATTTCTGTTCCTCCTTGTATGCTTTACGCATATCTGCAATTTTAAATCGGCCACCGATCTTGGAATTGGGTGACCATTGCTTCAGGGGCACCGTGCTGTGCCAAGAAATCCACAAACGCTTGGTAGAGTCGGCGTGCCTCTGATGTGTCGGATTCAAATCGGTTATTCAGTTGTGCAGGATCAGAAGGTAAATGGAATAAAGACTTCGGCGCACCGCGGTTCTCCAAAAGGAGAGACCATGTACCGTCGGTGATATTCCCATGCGGGCTGCCACCATCCGGACTCCAGCCACCGACCCAAGCACCGTGCGTGACCGCATATTCACGTCCGGTGTCGGTATCTCCCATGATAGCAGGTAGGAGACTGTTGCCTTCCACCTGTGCCCCGCGTTCTGCCCCGAACACATCAATGACAGTCGCAGGAATATCAGCAATACTCGCAAGCGCGTCTGTATGGCGTGGTGTTGCTTCAGGATGATAAACCAGCAGCGGAATGTGGACAATCTCTTCATACATGCTAAGATTCTTAGCAAGCAGCCCATGTTCACCCAATAGGAAGCCGTGATCTGCCATGAAAATAATCATCGTATTTTCGGTCAACCCCATGTACTCAATTTTCCGCAGCAGCTGCCCGATCCAATTGTCAACCAGCGACGCTTCTGCCCGGTAAAGCGCGTTGAGGCGTTCCGTCTCACGTTCATTCATCGGATTGGGACCGTAAGGTGGATAAATCGGTTCTGGACCATCATAATCGCTCGCATCGAAACGCTTTAGGTACCATTCAGGAGCATCCCACGGTTCGTGTGGATCGAAGGTGTCTACCATCAAATAGAAGTTTTCGTGTTGATAGTTCCGCTCTAACCAATCGCAAGCCGTTTGCACAGTCTGGGCGACGAAAGTATCCGCCTCCGTCTGTCGAAAGTCAGTATTTCTAATATGGTTTCCGAGACCAGCGGGTAATCTATTTGGGTGTGTCCGTGTATATTCGCGATACCGCAATGAATCCTGCGATTCATAATCGTACGGATGCGTCTCCAAGCAGTCGCCTTCCTGTCCGCGAATCCACTTCCATCCGGTGAACCCGCGATTGTAAAAGAAACCGTTGTTGATATGGTGTGGCGTATCCGCGATCATCATGCTGACAACGCCAGCCTTCGTTAAATCAGTTGCGATAACCGGTACATCTCGTTTAAGCGGTTCCCATCCGCGCCGACAGATACTGACCTGCCCCGTCACCAAATCCCCACGGATTGGCACAGTCGGGTAACTACACACGTATGCTTTGTCAAAAACGACACACTTCTCAGCGAAAGCGTTTAGCGAGGGGGTGTATCCTTTTCCCCCATAAATAGCAAGGTTATCGCGTCGAAACGTATCTGAAATAATGTGGATTATGTTCATGTTGATTAGGGTCTCCATTGGTGAAATGATATAGGTGTCAGTTTAGCTCGTGGTTGGACTGAGAAACAGGATCTTCTTTACTGACAACTCTCACTGCGAGGCAAACCGATAACTGATAACCATTCTTTTCATATTATACACCGTCTTTGATTTCTGATGAAGTCTTTTCACGGGCAGCCATCTGCACAACAGCCGGTAATAATCCGTAAATTCCCCAAAATGGAATCCCAATCGCATCACCGTTCAAGAGATTGTTCACCGTGAAATGCACCATTAACGAAATCTCCGCTGCCATCAATCCGATGACAACAGAACGGTAAAACCCGTCGTCTATCGTTTTGAGTGCTCGGAAACCGTAGCGTAAGAATGCAAGATTCAGCCATATCCATACGCCCAAGCCAACAATTCCCAATTCTGCCATCACTTGAAGGTATTCGCTATGTGCACCGAGTTGATACTGCGCCGTGTAACTTCCAACGAGGGCTACATCTTCTTCATAAAGCATTGCAAACGCACCATAACCTTTACCCAAAATCGGATTCTCAAGGAACATCACAACTGCTTGACCCCACCGTAGCAGGCGCGCTCGGTTTGAAGCATAACTGATATCTACTGCCGACGAAACCCGCTCGATAATAATGTGATAGACACCGGGCAAATTCAGGCATACCAATAAGATGAGACATGCCGCACCCATAAACAGAATCTTTTTATGCGTAACACCCCTCCCAAGTTGCAGCAGCATAAAACCGACTGTGACAATGACGGAGAGCCAGACCCCACGCGAAAAACACATTAGAAGTCCAACACTGAAACAGACGAACCACGCCGTCCATAAAACTCTGTCGTAAGTGCTGTTGTCAAATAGGAGGCGACTGAGGCAAACCAAAAAGAAAATCGCGGTGAAGGCACCATAAACAGAGTAATTCGTAAACGGGGCACTCCGATAGGCACTTGTCCACTGCCACGCGTCAATGTGATAAATTAGGACAATCACTGTCCAGATAACAGCAACAGCGGCGGAAGGAAAGGTAGCAATAAACAGTCGTTTCAGGGTTGCTCTGTTTTGGATAACCGCATACACGATAACACTAAACAGCATGTACACTGTCGCACGCAGCGCGCCTTTGAATGTGCCAAAGAGATCAGGTGTATTAATTCCTGAAAGGAAGGTAACGAAAATATAGGCGCAAAGTGGTACCAAGAACGGAAAGGTATTTTCTGGTTTCTCTTTCTGTAGCACCCGATCAACTATTTTTTGCGCGCAGTAAACAGCGACGAGCATACCTAATAGCGGTTCTGTCGGTGTTTGAATTTCAAAGCGCCCCGGAAGGATGTAGCGGAATGAAAAGGGCAGGGCAATTAACAGCAGATAGACCGCGATCTCCATGCCGAGGAAAACGAAGGCACCGGTTACAACCAGCAGGCTAAGGAGTGGGAGCGGGGTGTCCGAATAGCCGCCGATAATGCCACCGAACACGAGACAGATGAAAAAAAGAAGAATTCGTTTGGCATGCTTTAAGAACATCCGTGGAATAACTATTAGGTTAGAATTTCATTTTCACACCCAATCCGATCGCAGTACCATCTAAAATCAGGTTGAGCGGTGTCGTGCCTGTTGTCTCTACTGTTTTGAGTATCCGTTTCAACTCAAGGTTGAGCGCAAGGTTATATTCCCACTGAAGCAATTCTGCCCCGATGATGACATATCCTGTTGGACCAGAGGAACTGTCATCGAAACTGATGCCTTGTTGCTCAAGCAGATCCACTGCATTGCCACTAAAACTCGTCCCCAAAAACCCGATGCCGCCGCCCAAATAGATCGGTAAAAATTCGGATAGCAAAACGGGGCGATAGATAAACTGATATGAAATCGGAATGAGTGTAGTAGAGAGGTTCGCCGAGGTAGGTGGTGGAATGTCAAGTTCCATCTGCCAATAGCCGAATTCAAAACGTGAATCTAACTCCGGTGTGTGTTCAAACACAACCGAGAACGTAGGCAGCAGAGCACTCGGAACACTTGATACGCCGACACTCTGGAGGATATTAGTCAAGCCACCTAACTCCGGTTTATATGAAAACAGGGAAAGTTGAAATGAAGGAGAATCAAGATGTTTACCCAAGAAATCTCGGACGGGCGAGGGGCGCAAGGATGGGCTATCAACAGCATCCGCGGGCGTTAGACAGAGGATCAGAAGTAGCAACATGAAACATACAAAGACCAGACGCATAGAAATAAAGTCCTTATCCAACGAGTGCTGTAGGACATAGATATGGCAACGATGGGCGGGCAAGGAACCCGCCCCTACGTTGATATGAAACAGTTAGGCTACATCATTGCGCCAGCGGGGAGCAGAATGACTTCAGCCCTGCGATTCATAGCTCTGCCAGCGGCAGTATTTTGCGGGGCGACAGGTTTCGTGTGTGCCATGCCAACTGCCTCTATTCTGGCGGCATCAATTCCTTTGGATTTCAAGTATTTTGATACCGAGTTGGCGCGTGCTTGTGAGAGATCCCAGTTGCTTCTATGGCTTCCACGCAGCACCGGCGTGCCATCAGCATGTCCAACAACTACAATCTTTGCATCCGATGCCATGAGTTGATCGACGACACCGTCAAGCATCTCTTTGTCTTTGCTGGATAGGCCGGTCTGTCCGCTGCCGAAATTGACGGTCGTAACCACCATCGGTTTCTTGGCTGCCTCTTTCGCGTTCATAGCAACCTGTTCTTTCACAGCCATCAGTTCAGATCGAATCTGTTTTATCGCTGCGCCGTTAGCTGTAGCGTTCTGTCCTACAGCATCCAGCTGCATTTTCAATTCAGCATCTCCGCTTTTCGCAGCGTCCATTGCTTCTTTGCCTTGCATGTCAATCGCCTTGGTTAAGTCCGCGCGGAGTTGTGCGTCCCCTTCTTTGGCTTTTTGCTCTGCAGCAGCAATAGTGTCGGCATCACCTTGTTGGGATGCGGCAATCGTCTCCTCCTTCGCTTTGGAGATTGCCTCTGTCGTATCTTTATTATTCTGATCGACTTTGCCTTCTAACATCGTGAATTTGTTTGACATGTCAGAGTTGGTCTGCTCTATCTGTGAGACATGTTCATTCTTCCACATTTCAAACTCTTCTTGGTTTAACTTGCCGCAACTACTAACAACAAGCGCGACTCCCAGAAGAGCGATAATTGTGAAAGTGGTTCTACTTAGCATGGATTCCTCCTAATGTTTAACGACAATTCTGAGCGTTACTTGCAAACCGACATTAAAGCGTCTGTTTTTAAGTTACCCCAAAATAATATACTCTATTTTCCTCGGAATTCTTCTCAAATCCCGTTTTGAGCGTATGTATGCAAACGGAATAATTACCTGTCCCGCGCACAAACAACGGTTTTCAATGCCCGAAACTGCATCGCGAACTTGCAAAATATGGAAAACCTGCAAGTAATTTATTCGCACAGGTGCTTTTACTATGAATTATATCACTTTTATCCAAAAAAAGTCAAAAGTTTTTTTCACGCTCGCCAAAACAATAGGATTAGATGTTAAAACATCCTTGATTTTTGATGCAATATAAGATAGAATTAAGTAGCCGTGAGGTTCAGAAATCGACACTGATAGAAGGACTTTGCAAGCGTCACGAAACTAACATGAGTACAAACCAAGGACTACTGACAACATGGGACAGATAAGCATTATCCTCATCGCGGGTTTACTCTTTCTTTTTTCCTTTGAACCGCCCCAAACTAACATAAACATCAGCGATATGCAGGTGGTGCTTTGGACAATTGTATTAACAGGTTTCCCTGTGCTCCTTACGTGTTTCGTGACATCGTACGTGGCGCGAACTTTTCCTGCGGACAAAGAAGAGAACCTACCGAAACTTTATCGCTTGCGACGCTTCATGATCGTTTTTGAGTGTATGAGTTTAGCGGCGTATCTGTGTAATATATACTTGCTGAATTTGCCCACCTTGATTGATAAACACCTTGCCTTCTTTCCCATGAGGCACCTGCGCCAGATATTCGCATTGCTTCCGCTTCTGATTGGTCTCATCTGTATCCGGCTTGCCTTTTATCAAGTGAATCGGCTCCAACAAGGACACTACCGAGAGGTCGCCACACTTCAATTCAAGTTTCTGCTCTTCCCACTGCTGCCGATGTTGGCTTATCTCGCCACAATAGATGCTGTGTACTGGCTCCCATATTCAGTACAGATGTTCATCCTTGAGCACCCTTATGTACTCATAGGGTTGATTCTACCCGTGATTGCGTCCGCTTATATTTTTGCACCACTATTCATGCAGTTTCTATGGAAAACGGAACCCCTGGCGGTCGGTTCAGCATTGAAGGGAAAATTAGATGTGTTGACGAAACAGAGCGGCATAAAATATCGGGATATTGTAGTATGGCAGACCGGTTCGCTATTAATAGCCAATGCAGCAGTCGCGGGGACCTTTCCGTGGAACCGCCGAATTTTCCTGACAGATGCACTCCTTGAATACTTTACAGATGAAGAGATCGAAACCGTCGTTGCCCACGAACTTGGGCATATCCGCTACAGACACATTCCGACGTATATGCTGTTTTCGATCTTCTATCTATTGAGTTATCTGTTTTTCTTTGTGCTTGTTGAAGAACCGTTGGTGGCATATTTCGGGGAATCACAAATCTTGCCAACGTTATGTTCATTAACTTTTCTAATCGTCTATTTCGTGTTCATCTTCCGGTATTTGTCAAGACGCTGTGAACATCAAGCCGACCTATATGCGGCTGCGCTCACGAAGAAACCCGAAGCATTTAAAAACGCTTTGATGAAACTTGCTGTGCTGAATTCGGTGCCAAAATCAATTCGACGGTTTTTTGAAATGTTCAACACACACCCATCTATCCACCGGCGAATTGATTTTATCAACCAGTGGGCAGAACAAAATTCTGCCATTCAACGTTATAAAAACTATCTACTTGAAGTCAAAATCTTAATTGCCCTGCTTCCGATATTTGGTATCCTCGCGTTGGTGTTGCTCCGTTAAGCAGCGAACCGATACTGAATCAGATGAAGTTGAAGTTCAACAATCCACAATCGCCTCAATCGGAAGTTTGCTCTTCTGTAGTAAAGGATACCTCGTCTGCCTCTGTATCCTCTTCAATCGCAAATTGGAGTCGCTCTACGATCCGATGTAATGGCAATTCATACTCTTCTTGAAGGCGACGTTTTTCGTCAGCGATGTGGAACGCGACGAGCAACGGAACCCTCGCTTCATCAAAGCCTCTCCTGAGATAGGATTCAACTAAGCTTTTGACCTGGTCAACGAGTTTACCGATGTCTTCCGCGGTTAATTCCTCGGTCGGTTTGATAGTATAAGGTGTGCCGAGTATAACGAATCGAATCGGTTTATTAAGATCTTGTTCTTGCTGTTCCATTATATCGTTATTGACCCCTTTCGTATTTTTTTACGGTTATCAGTTTTAGTCCCGTAGGGACGATATGTTTATAGGGCTTGGTGCATTATCTCTGTACACGGTGCAATACCCGTCCATGTTTCAAAAGCGATTGCCCCCTGATGCACTAACATACCGATGCCACCGAGCGTTTCACAGCCGCGCACAGCGGCAGCTCGCATAAGCGGTGTCACCGGAGGCGTATACACGATATCGTAAACGACAGTGTGCGGTTGAAGCCAATCCGCAGAAATTAACAGTGGATGTGTCGCGTCCATACTAACCGTCGCAGTGTTGATGAGGAGCATGCTCTCACGAACAGCAACAGGCAATCGAGGATCCGCAAACCCCAACCCCTGCATGGAAATACCCGTTTTTTGACGCATCTCCTCAGCCAAGGAGATAGCTTTCTCCACTGTGCGGTTAGCGATCGTAATCAAAGCTACACCCGCGAGTGCCAACGCAACAACCACTGCCCTGGCAGCACCTCCTGCCCCTAAAACGACAACATTTTCGCCTACTGGCACAGACATGTTTCCGTTTTCCTCTAAGGCCCTCAAAACACCCGGGGCATCTGTATTGTCGCCGTGTATCCCGTCATCAGTAAAGGTGAGTGTGTTCACTGCTCCAATGAGTTCTGCTTCCCGTGAAATCGATGTAAGATGTGAGATGACTGCCTGTTTATGCGGAAGCGTCACATTAATGCCAACGACATTGGTCGCTTTAAACCCCGCGATTGCGTCTGACAAATCATTCGGGCGGACATGAAAAGGGACGTATACGTAATCAAGTCCGGCTTTGGCAAAGGCAGCATTGTGCATCTGAGGCGACCGGCTGTGTTCAACGGGGTCACCAATAACGCCGACGATACGCGTATGTCCTGTCAGTAAGTGTTGCTTTTGCATTGTTTAATGGTTTTGCCTGTCGGTAGTCGGTGTCCGGTTGTCAACGCCAAACCAGCCTGCGAGAAGAAATTAACGTTGTCTACGGGATCGTGTAGCTATCTTGCTGACCGCTGATTGCTGACTGCGTCGGAAGCACGCCATCACGGTGATCGTGATCGCATGACTTCCGAGGACTGCCAATTGCTATCTCCCAAGCAGTTCTTCAACGGTCTGTTTCGCCGCCTCCATCTTTGGATAGCGAATCTCTCGATAGCCACGGACCTCCTCCACAGATTCTAAAGCGCGGAGATGCTTATCGTAAGTCTCGGCATCGGTTGGAGCGAACGTGTCAATCACACGGGAAATATACCACTCTCGGAATGCCTTTTC
This sequence comes from Candidatus Poribacteria bacterium, assembly GCA_026706025.1. NCBI lineage: Bacteria > Candidatus Poribacteria > Candidatus Poribacteria bacterium. Next base: position 8,734 of record JAPOZO010000025.1, on the reverse strand, counting down.
TTTCGCATGCCATTCCGGTAATAACCGTCTTAGAAACTTCATCCGTTTCATCAAGTTTAACTGCCAATTGTGCGTGTCAATATCTGTCTCAAAGTCAAATCCCATAACAGTGAAATGCGGACGATTGAGATGGACATATTTAATCCTGTCGCCGTTTTTGGTGTCAACCTTGTATAGTGCCTTGTCCCGTTCCAATTTTTCTTTGCTTGTCAGAAGATGTGCAACATAGACTTCGTCCTTAATTAGCATCACCTTATGCAGATATCTGATAGCGGCTTTTGTAGCACGATAGCTGTATGATTCTGAATCACTCGCACAAACCTGTTTTACTTTTTCAATATACATCCGGGCATAGTTAATGCCTTCAAACTGGACGAGGTCGTAGGTATAGAGTGCCAGCAGTCGATGAATATTGTCCGAACCAACATCCATTGTCTCCACGGCACTTTCAACGAGTGTCGCGTACCTTTGTGCCAAACGCTTTCCGCCGCGTTTGCTCTCCAGAATCTGTCGTTTTTCAGAGAGCATTTCGGCATAATTCGACTCGCGGGGTGCCTCATCTACGAGTTGTTGGGAGTCAAGCGCGAGCCGCCGTCCGACATTGAATGCTTTCATATTCGTCTCTAAATCGGCATGCGGGACCATCTGCTTGAGTGCCAATTGGAGCGGTTCCAGTTCAAGAGGTATCAATCGGCGTTGGAAGGCGGTACCCAAGAGCATCATGTTCGCATACAACTTGTTGCCGAACAACTGCTCAGAGGCAGTAAACAGATCAATGCCGAAATACGCCTCGGATTTGGTATGGGTCTGAAGTGTCTCTTCAAGTGCATCTGGATCAAAATCGTCTTTACCAATGAGAGTCGTTATTGTCTCGGTTTTCGCTGTATTGACTACAGCAACGGTACGATCAGGTGATGCGACACGGAAAAGCGACCGCGGGGTGATACCACGAACAGCCTCTAAGATGTCAAGTCCTAACAGCAGATCCGCTTTGCCATACGGGATCATCGGAGAAGCGTGGACACTCGGTTGCGTGTATGCAATATGTGTATAAACCCCGCCGTTGCGAATTGCCAATCCTTTCCTGTCACAAAACGTTACATCGTAGCCTTGGAAATACCCCGCAACGACAAGGACCTTGGAAATAGTCCCAATGCCCATGCCACCGACCCCTGCAGCATACGTGTTCCAACTCCGCTCAAATGTCAGTGGTGGCGGCGGTGGTAAGGGATCATCACTCAGGAGATCTCGGTAAGCGGATGCCATCATCTGCGCTTGTGGTGGACGTTTACGGGTGACGATAACCTCTTCAAAGGCTGGACACGCATATTTAATCCGCGCACACGCGCCATCAGAGACGCAGTTTGATTGGTCAATAGCAATCTTATCACCATAATCGGTATCAACAACTTTTAAACCCGGACACCCTGTAGCCGTGGTGCATTCCCGACAAAATTCGCAAACTTCAGGTGTGATATTGATATGCTTTTCGTATTTCAGGAAACCATCTTTGGCTATAGTCTTACGTTGTTCGCGACGGAGGCGGCGGTGGTAAGTAATCGCACACTCTTTGTCAGCAATGACAATTTTGATGCCGGGTTTAAGGATGGTCTTTTCAAGATGTTTTTTGTAGTTTACCCGATCTTCTGGGTTGGTGCGTACAATATCTATTTCCGAATCGCCAGCGAGCCCTTGAGCGACCTGCTCAATGTCCTGTGCAAACGTCGGATTACCGAGGAGGTCAAGTTCACCCGCTGGCGTCGGCTGGTGCCCAGTCATTGCCGTCGTTTGGTTATCTAAAATGATATAAGCAATATCTTGGTTGTTTTTGATTGAATCTGAAATCGCTGCCATCCCACCGTGGAAAAAGGTTGAATCCCCCATGAAAACGATCTGCTTATTTTCAATAAACGGGTCAATACCAGCACCTGACCCACCACCTAACGCCATTGCGGAGAGGTTGTGCATCAACCGCGGAAACGGTTCATATTTGAGCATCGAATAGCAACCGATATCCCCGTGAAAGACAAGATCTACCGGTACTGAATTGTGGTGCTTTTTCATGTAGTCCGTATCCATAAATTGTCTTGTGATTTCAAGGAAGACACTTGAGGAATCGCGGTGTGGGCAGCCCGGACAGAAAGTAGGTGTTCGTTGTGGGATGTCAATTTGTTGTTCAGATACCTGTTTTTGGAGTGTTTCTTCACACGTGAGATGTTCCAAATCGACAGGCGTACTGTTTGTGCTAAGGCGATGTTTGAAAAGTGGGATGAGTTTCTGGATGAGAATAGATGCATCCAATCCGGAAGCTGCGGGAATACCTGCTAAACTGTCGGGGAATTGTTTTCCCCAGACGCTTACGTACCGTTTGATACCACCGTCTTGGTACATTTGCGTAAGGAGTGCTTTAATTTCGTTTTCTAAGAGGGGACGTTTCTCTTCAACAACGTAGATTTCGTCAACCTGTTCAGTAAACTCTCGGACGATATCCGCGTCAATTGGATGGGTCATACCGAGTTTGAGAACTGGAATGTCGCCGTATAAGTTTAATTCGCCGAGCGCGTGGAGGAGGCAGCTGTGTGCTAAACCGGCACTGACGAATCCGAGTGGATACCGCTTTTGGCTTGAAGGATCTCCGACAAACTGAATTTTATTCAGTCCGAGATCCCTTGCCGTTTCAAGAGCCGTGGGCAGCCGTTCCTGAAACGTTTCCGTCTCAATCTGGGCGGTATGCGGGGGTAAGACAACCCGTTTATCGGCATCAATGAGTTGGGTATCAAGGCTAACGCGTTTCAACTCGGTAATGTCAGGATAAATGTTAGGTTGAAGTTCAACATTTCCACCGCCACTCGCTTGGTTTTCAGTCGTTAAATAACAAACATAGAGATCGGCTGCAGCAGAAATCTGGAAAGCACAGTGAACCCAGTCCTTAAGTTCCTGAAATGTGCTCGGTTCAATCAGTGGCGTATATACATGCCGCGCCAAAAATCGGGAGTCAGCAGGTACCTGTGTGCTGTGCGACCATGTATCATCACCAACGACAACGACAGCCCCGCCGGTTGTTCCTGCAAGGTTGCTAATCGCCAAGGCATCGGAGGCTACATGTAAGCCGACGCTTTTCATAAACGCTATTGCGCGGACATCCGCCATCTGTGAGCCGTTGAGACGCGCAATACTTAACGCTTCATTGTTGGCTATCTGCGCGATGATGCCGTTGTTTTTCAACAATTCCGCATTCCGTTGGAGGACATCAAATACTTCGGCAATCGGGGAACCCGGATACCCTGTGAGCAGACTAACCCCACTCTCCAAGGCACCTTTGACTAACAACTCGCACCCCGTATAAACATGCGTTCCGCTGGCTTGTGTAAACCTGTCGTCCATATTTTTAACTTCCTTTGCGGTTCGGTCAAGCGGGTTTGTTGCTTCAATCACCTTTTCGTAAGCCGTCTTCCATTTCATTCCAGACTATCGTTTTTGGGTTTTTCATCGGAAACCCGATTTGGACATCGGACAAAGGACAAATCGGAGCAGAATTTTTAATTTTCCTTGCGGTTCGGTCAAGTGGGTTTGTTGCTTCAGTTGCCTTTTCGTAAGCAGTCTTCCGTTTCATTCCAGACTGTCGTTTTTGGGTTTTTCATCGGGAACCCGATTTGGACATCGGACAAATCGGAGCAGAAACCTAATATTTAAAAACTATTTTTCAGACAATAACTCTCGCGCATGTGCAAGCCCTATTTCTGTTTCTTCGCCACCGTGCATACGGACGATCTCACTAACCTGCTCTTCCGCTGTCAGTAGTTTCGCCGTAATCAGGGTACGTTTATCAACAACCTTTTTCTCGACCCGAAAATGATTATCAGCAAAACGGGCGATCTGTGGGAGATGCGTAATACAGATAACTTGTGAAAACGCCGAAAGTTCCTTCAACTTCTTGCCGATAACATCGGCGACCTTGCCGCCGATACCGCTATCGATCTCATCAAAAAGCAGTGTCGGAATCTCGTCAACTTGAACCAGCACCGTCTTTAAAGCAAGCATGATCCGAGAAATTTCGCCACCTGATGCAATCCTCGCGATCGGACGCGCTTCGGAACCGATGTTCGGGGCAATCAAAAATTCAACATCGTCCATCCCGTCGGAACGAAACGCGTAACGTTTACTATTTACTTCAAACGGGCCGCGTTCGTCTGGAATGTGTTGGACGGATGCCTGAAACTCTGCTTTGTCCATGCCAAGTGTACGGAGTTCCTTCTCAATCCGCTCCGAAAGATGTTTCGCGACGTGCAGCCGTTTCGCGGAGAGCGTAGTACACAGATGTTGGGCTTCTTGGATTGTTTTTTTAATTTCCGCTTGAAGCGACTCTTGTTTCTCTGAACCGAGGTGTAAGGTCTCCAACTTTTGTTCTGCTTCAGCATGGTATGCCAGTACCTCGGAAAGAGTGTTGCCATAACGCCGCTTCAGTTTTGCAATCAGGGCGAGCCGGTCGGCGATCTCGTCCAATCGTCCTTGATTGAATTCCACGGTGTCAGCATACTGACGGATCTGTAAAGCGATATCTTCCAATTCGTAGAGCGATGATTCCAAACGATCCTGTAATTCCGAGAGGCTACCATCAAGATCTGATAAATCTGTAAGCGCGTTCGCAGCATCTTTCAAACGGTCAAGTGTAGACAAATCCGTTCCCATAGCCCCACCGCCAAAACCACCGGATCGGTTGCTACCATCAAGTTGTTCGCATACATAGTTTGCAGACTGGGACAATTTTTCCGCATTTTTTAGGACACGGGCTTCATCTGCCAACTTTTCGTCTTCACCTGCCTCCAGATTCGCCGCAGTCAGTTCTTTAATTTCAAATTCAAGGAGATCTTTTTCGCGTTCTGATGCAGCCAAAGTGTCCGCAACGGAGGCCGCCTCTTGTTGCAAAGCGCGTAGTTGCGTATATATCTTGCCAACCTGTTGCCTCGCCTCACTGCTCCCACCGAAATCATCCAAAAGTTTGAGATGTGTTTCGGTCCGAAAAAGCGATTGATGTTCGTGTTGCCCGTGGATGTCAACAAGCAGCGTGCCGAGTGCCTGCAATTGCTTTAAATTCACCAAACGTCCGTTGATATGGCAGCGACTTCTACCGTTCGCGCTGATTTGCCTCGAAAGAATCACCACATCGGATGGGTCCAACACATCGCTAAAGGCAAAATCGGTGTGCCACATCGGATGTGTGTCGTCAGGGGCGACACTCGCCTCTACCTTTGCGAAATCGGCACCTTCGCGCACAATATCGGCGGAGGCTCTCTCACCTAACACCAATCCAATCGACTTGAGGATGACCGATTTACCAGCACCTGTTTCACCTGTAAAGATATTCAACCCGGATGCCAGTTCCAATTCAAGTTCATCTATGAGGGCAATGTTGCGGATAGAGAGTGTTTCTATCATTATAGTTGCCAGTTATCAGGTGTCGGTTATTGGTTATTAATTATCAATGGTTATCGGTTTTCAGAGGAATAGTTTTCAGTTTTCAGTTCGGTTTTTCTGCAAAAAACCTTTCAGTTTTCAGAAAGAGACCTTAGGAATATCTTAACCCGCTTTAACTCTCACTGCGAGGCAAACTGACGACTCTTAACTGACAGCTATTCCCAGCATTAGTTTTTCACGTAAAGCTCTATAGTAACTATGATGTTGCGAACGAATAAGCCGAATTGTTCGTTCCGCTTTCTGCACTTTTATGACTGCGTCGGCAGTGAGGCTGTGTGTCTCACGCTGCCCATCTACAAAAACATCAACGCTCTGGTAGGCAGCACGCATCTTGACGGTTATCTCAGCATTACCATCGGCGATAAAAGGACGCACGGTCAAACTGTGCGGTGCTATAGGTGTTAGAAGGATCGCTTCTAACTGCGGGGCAACAATAGTACCCGCACAAGAGAGCGAGTATCCTGTTGAACCACTCGGTGTTGCAATTATTAAACCATCGGCATTGTACGGTATAAAGAGTTCGCCATCAATATGTGCGTCTAATTCAATCAGACGCGTATAGTGACGGATAACAACATCGTTGAGCGCAAAAGCCCGGAACGGTTTTTTTAATTTTCCTTTGTCCGAAAACGCGACTCCGCTATCTGGGTCTAAAGAAGCACGCGTTTTTGGGCAAGGTTCAGTAAAGTAGGTTTCTGCCTTTACGTTCCTGTCCGTATATCCGCCCTCCATTTCATTACGGGCTATGACTTTGTTAGAATCTGCAATTTCTTCTTCCGATTCGGTTAACTCTACTTCGGGCTGTCCATCTACAACGACTTCTAACATCATTCGATGTTCTATCCGATAGTCCCCCGCCAACGTCGCCCTTAAGGTCGGATAGAGTTGATCAAGCGAGGCGTCCGTCAAAAACCCAAGCGTCCCAATATTAATCGCTAAAATTGGTACATTCTCAATTTGCGGGGTGTGGGCTGCGCTCAATAGTGTACCATCTCCACCGAGAACGAGCAGCATATCTGCCTGTTCAACTACCTCCGTTTTGGAGATACCCGTTTGCGGGTACCCTAATTCAACGGCTTGTTCCTCTGGAAGCAGCGCGACAATACCTCGTTCTTTAAGCCACGTAGACACACCTTCAACGACACCTACCGCGTTCGTTTTGGTAGTATTGACAAAAAAACCGACCTTTTTTATTTTTTTCATCTCGTCATGCGAAGGGGTTGCTTATAGGCTATTAATAAAAAACTCGTCTTCTAATTCTCCAAGCGCATAAATAAAAGAATAACACCACCGCCGACGAGAAAAGCTCCCGCAGTAATGAGCAGATTCATATCGAGTTGCGGTAATATGTGAGCAGTATCTATACGTTCCCCGTCAACCGTTGTAAACTCGCGAAAGGGCCATAATCCGTAAAGTGAACCCACCATCAGTCCGATAAGAAAGGCGATTGTGAGGTTGCGGTACCGCTCCAACAGATAGTTGAGCAATCGTGTAAATGCCAAAAGCCCAAACAGACAACCGAGCGCAGCGAAAGCGAGTATCAGAACACTTCCTAACATCGCCTCCGTTAAAGTACCGTTGATCAGTCTTGGAACACCTTCCATCAAGGTATTGATCGCCGTTAAGAGTGGAAAATAGACCCCGAGCGCGAGCATCAGAAAAGAACCACTGATGCCGGGCAGGATCATCGCTGAAATCGCGAGTACTCCACTTCCGAAAAAGAGTCCAAGTTCCCAATACGTTGGAAACCCATCTGTGTGTCCAGCGCTGTCAACCATCATTGCCTCGTTCCCGGCTTTATGGGCAACCCGTTCTAACTGCTTTTCACCCGTGCCCATGGAGAGGCTTAATATCAAAGCAACGGCGATCAATAGTACCAGCAATTCCTTCCAACCGAACGCCTTTAGCATTCGCAACGGTACGAGAATAGATGTTAAGATCAATCCGCTAAAGAAACCGTAAGTCGCGTCGTGGTAATTATTTAGCAGATAGACAATCAGTTTCGACGTAAGCAATAGGGCAGCGATCGCGCCGATGCCTAACAGTGCCAGAAAACCGAAGTCAATACGGCGAAGTTCAGCACCTGCTTCCGTGAAGGCAGGTTTTTTGAATCTTAGTACCCCGAGTAATTTTTTAACCGTTGAAAACCCGATGCACCGTAATGCGCCGATAAGCCGCTCATAGATTCCCAAAACGAGGGCAAGGGTACCACCACTCATACCGGGGATAATATTGGCAATGCCTATCAGAAATCCGTTAACAAGAAGTCGGAGTGAATTCATATTTTAATTGTCAGTTGCCCCATCTGACGAACCGTCGTCAATGACAACAATCTCATTGATGAATTCAGACGCTTTCTGAATTATCTGTCCAATTGTTTTAGATTCATTGTCAACCGGTAGCAGGCAGATTTTCATGATTTTAGATAAATTATACTATAAAAATCATTTTCTGTCAAACGGTATGTGGATAGGTGTGTAAAGTTTTTGGCATTAACGACTTCTACGCTTTTGTTAAGAGGGTTTTCAACCTTGATGTGGAAGTGATGATTTGATAGTGGGATGTCTTATACAGCACTTACGCAGCCTGCCTTTTAGGGAACAAGAGTCCGCGCTTCTGCGCTGGTGCAGTTTGTAACCCACGTTTTTCGGTACATCAGAAAACTATATAAATTCTAAGTTGACTTATATAAATATATATTGTATGATATATTTAAAGGGTGGAGAATTAGCAAAAAATGGGTTTCTGCTTTCAATCTTTCAATGACGCGTTGCACGCCGAAAATTGAAACTAAGGGAAAATACCTTATGAAAAAATTCCAAAATTACGTCACATTTCCACGCACCACGTGGCTTCTGCACGTCACAGTGACGTTTAAACGTCCCACAAAACTCACATAAGCAGAAATTAAAAGTGAGTTGCGGACAGGGTAACATCTCACGCAATTGTATCCATCGGACAGACGCTAATTTTCACTTGCAATCTGCTGTGAATTTTTGTATAATACTTCACATAGATTTATGATTGGGCAGAATAAATAATTGAAAAATTGGGGCGAAGGTGGTTACCTTATGACTATCGGCTCTCGGCGATTGCAACGCTCTTTCCCACGTTTGGTTGGCAGAACCTGTCCGAATTCAAAATTCAGCGAATTCGGTTCGATGATTGGGAGTGCGAGGCATTGCTTGATTAAATTATTCCATTAGGTCAACTACCCAAGTCTAAAGACTTGGGCTTGTGAGAAGCGTATACCCAACGT